>JAYFRN010000038.1 GCA_034925865.1 Oscillospiraceae bacterium
TTAAATAATATGTTTCATTTATAATGTCACCATAGCTTCTTTCTCCGCAAATTTTAATTTTATCGTGACATAGAGCAAATTGCTCTATGTCACCATTAGAAATATAAACATAATAAAAAATGTTTTCGTCCAATTCTTTTAGATTTGTGTGTTTTTTAATTATGTCTTTGTAATACCCCGCTTCTTCTTCACCAACTGTTGGGCCATATTCGTTTGAATATATCCAGCAAGATTGCAAAAATATTATATTTATTAATAATATTATAAAGCCTAAATATCTCATGATTTTTATTTGGTTTCATTGTACGATATTACCGATGAACCACTGCCTCCTCTAATTACAGTATAAATTGAATTTAGATCTTTCGTGAATTTCTCACACCATTCTAAGCCTTGTGTATATCTGATTATTTCCTTATCGCCTTTGCATGGATTATATGCTACAATATACATTTCATCAAGTCCTAACAAATTATATGCTATTCTATCTCCGCCATATATTCCTGGTTTAATGGAAGGAAAATTATTGCAAAAACCTATTGCCTTTGGATGCGAATGGATAAAAGCAATTGGAATTGATTTTATATAGATATTATTTTCTATTGATAAATAATATATTAAGAATGGCAATACTACATTATTACTAATTTTTGTATTTAATATTTCTGTAGCTTTCATTCCTTTCATTGCCTTGTTGTAATAAAACACATCATAACCTTCTATATAAATTTTAAATATTAATGATGCATGTTCATATTCCTCGCTCATAGGTTTATACACTTCTGCCCAATTTTGAACAGCTTCTTCTTCCGAACCAAAGACAGATATACCATACATTTTATCTATATATGTTCTTAAATTAAATGTACCATCTTTATCTCCTGTATGTTGATCTTCTATAAGCATTGCATAATTTTCACTCTCTCCACTCGGATCAACAAATATAACCGGATTACCCACGCAATACACATACAGATTCAAGCTCAGCGGATCATTGCTATCCGCATATCCCCATCCGTCCTGCTGTGTAAATCTTCCTATACTTGCGTTATAATACCTCGCCCGGAGATATATCTCCCCGGTCTCCTTATCATAATACTCCGCACAGTATCTGAACGGGTTGGCATCGCCGGACGCTATGTTCCTCTCAACACCGAAGGCGTCATAGTCATAGGATTTGGTTGCAGTCGCAGTCGAATCTGTGAGGTTCACCACGTCGCCGTGAGCGTTATAGAGGTAATATGTCCTTACACCGTCCACATCGGACGCGATGAGGTTTATGCCGCGGATATAAGTGACAGTGACCACATTGTTCTGTATCTCGGCAGCGATATTGCCGCCGTCCCATACATGAACGGTCGTTGTCGTGCCGTCGGACTTCGTACGTCTGAGTCCGTCCGGACGGTAGGTGTAGGTCAGAATGCCATCACCTGTGAGCTGTCCGAAGAGGTTATATGTCGAGGTCTGAGTGACGCCGTCCGTCGTCTTTGTCGTCTGATTTCCGTTCGCGTCATAGCCGTAAGTGGTTGTCGTCGTTATACCGCTCTGTGTTTTTGCTTCCGTGATAAGGCGGTTGTTCGCGTCGCAGGTGTACGCGACCGTATATTCTTCCGAGCCTGTGACGGTTAAGGTAAGCCTGTTGCCGCGCTTGTCATAGGTATAGAGATTTAACTACTTCGGCGCGTAGAATACGAATATCAGCGCTTTCGTTTAACAATAATAATTAGAAATGAATAATCATCTTATTTCATAATAAAATATTCCTTTATCCTTTAAAAGTTCGCAGTTTAATAAGTCTTTTTCTTTAATTTCCATATATTGAATATATTTTGTTATACATTCCATAAATTCTTTAATAGAGTTATATTTTAATTCGAACAATGTGTTATTGATTAAATCAAGATTATAATTACTTATCTCTTCTATGGAATTTTTACCAGAATGTTTTAATAATAATTTTTCTCTGTTATCTGGATTTTCTGTAATTATCAATGAAAAAGCAAATTCATATGGCTCAAGATAGCCATAATCAGATACAATAATCGGTACAATATTTAAATCAGATAATCTAGTATAATCAATATTGATTATACAACTTTTTATTATATTTAACGAAAATAACGTAGTGTTCTTAAAATTAAAAATATCTTTATCTGAAGAATTATAAATAGAAATATTTTTAATTATAGAATTTTTAATTATATTAGATAAATTCATAATAATCCTCATTTCACTATATCCTTATCAATAGTAAAATTGTTCATTTCATATTCACTAATTTGTACAATTTTATTTGTAACATTGTCGATTACGACATAACCGCCTTTATTATTAAAATAAACAGTGCACTCATTACCTGTATACCTATTTATTGATGTTCCTACTGTAGTTGGACAGTCTTTTACTTTTAATATTTTATTTATACTCCATCCTCGTTCTTCCATTTGTTTTTTCCATTGATATTGCGATTGCTTATTAGAAAACTCTACATTCTTTGTTTTCTTAGGTGAGGTATATTCTGTTATATTATGGAGTTCTATTGCACATATGCCAAGCATATTTAATGATAATTCTATTATGTTATATGTTCTTTCACCAAATAATTCTATACCAAAATTTCTGCTTGTTAATGCTTCTGTAACTCTATTTGCACCACATATAGCAATACCACCAGCAACTACATATGTTCCTACAATTCCTGCGGTTGTAGCAGCACCAAATACTGCGCTTGAAGCACCGATACTTGCAGCAATACCACCTACTACAAATCCTACTGCTCCAGCAGATGCAACTACTGATACAACAATAACTGTCGCTACTAAAGCAATACATACTGCTTGGCCAATTTGACTCCAAGATGGCCAATTACCATTAAAATCAACCCACAGCACCGGATTACCCACGCAATACACATACAGATTCAAGCTCAGCGGATCGCTGCTATCCGCATATCCCCATCCGTCTTGCTGCGTGAATCTACCTATACTTGCGTTATAATACCTCGCCCGGAGATATATCTCCCCGGTCTCTAAATCATAATACTCGCTGCAGTATCTGAATGGGTTGGCATCGCCGGACGCTATGTTCCTCTCAACGCCGAAGGCGTCATAATGCCTACTCTCGTTACTATATTATCATGGCTGCCGGAGTAATACCAACCAAGAACTGTCCCCATGGTTTCTGGTTCACACCCGAATGAACCGTCCTCCTGTCTTCTGGTCATATTAAATAATTTTTTTGCCTCTTTGGGACCACACTATCCAAATAATGATGTCAAACAAACCCAGTGGGAAGAAAACAAACTCCAGTATGGAATAGTGAAAGAAACCTATAGCAGATAGAAAAGATATTATATCAGATAATAAGATTATAATCCAATAAATCCAATATGCAGTCACTCTTCTCTTCGTTTTTTTTGTATTTTCATATTTGGTGAGGTATAGAATATTCATTTTTTGCCATATGGTATGTTCAGAGCGAATTTTTTTTATATGCTGTTTACTGTACTTCTCAAAAGCAGATGAGAACACCCAAACACGTATAATACCACTTGGAATTAATGAAATTAATATAACACATGTTGAGAGAAATACGGCAATCAAGATATTATCAATGCTGATATTAAGCTTCATTGGAACTAAATAGCTTATCAATCCAATCTGTTCCTCCTTTAACAACCGTAGGGATGTAAGATTTTAAAACATTGTACATGATAGTTGCATTTTGTTTTAAGGAATTTTTCAAGTAGTACGAAACAGCATTTGTAATTTCTTTTTTTAGCGCGTTCCCTGACTGGTTTTTCACTGCATTACCGACACGCTTAAATAGTTGGTTTGAGAGTGAGTCTAAATGTGTTGAGCCTCCCCCTGCTCCGCCTAATGCACCACCAACTCCACCTAAAAATGCACTTATCAAAATATCTGTTACATTTGTTTTTTTGATGTCACCTTTATTCATATATAGCTGATTACCAAAGCTTGAAGCAGCACCAAGAAGAGTATTTCCCGCTATTTGCCCAATTAGTACCACACCAGTAGCTGCCAGTCCGCCACTTAAAGCACCTGTCCCTGCAGCAATTAATGTTTGACCAATATCAATTTTTCCTGTCATCACATACTGCGTAACTGCAGAAATGGCACCACCTACCGCAAAACCAATTGCTGCCCCGATTAAGATATGTATCCAATTGCCATTAGGATCGCTGTACATTATCGGATTGTTTTGGGAATAGGTGTATAGATTAAGACTTAACGGATCATTAACAACATATTGTCCTTCTGTCCAATCCACATAGACACCGCCCGTAAGTTGCGTTCCCTGATAGTCCCCATATGGGTCGAAAATATTCTTCAGTCTTGCGTGGACTGTATCTTTACTCAAAAAGCGACCTGTTGTTGGATCGTAATTTCTTGCCCGTAAGTAGTAGGTATTCGTCTCCTTATCATAATACTCCACGCAATATCTGAACGGGTTGGCATCGCCGGACGCTATGTTCCTCTCAACACCGAAAGCGTCATAGTCATAGGATTTTATTGCAGTCGCGGATGAATCCGTAAGATTCACCACGTCGCCGTGAGCGTTGTAGAGGTAATACGTCCTTACACCGTCCACATCGGACGCGATGAGGTTTATGCCGCGGATATAAGTGACTGTAATGGCATTGTTCTGAATCTCGGCAGCGATATTGCCGCCGTCCCAACTACATCGGCGCACCGAAGACGAATATCAGCGCTATTATAAATATTATGCTTATTATTCGTTTTTCATATTGTCTTTCCTTTTTATTTTATTGTTGTCTGAATAGGTGACGTTCCATAATTACAACCAATTACAATGGATTTAATTTACAATTATAATAACAACATTGTATTATTATAGATATTCTATGCCTATATTTGGTGATTAACTTTGTTAAATGTGTCAAGCGACAGATGTCGGTGTCAACCTCAAGAACCGTCACCTGCGGTTTGTGTTGATAATATTGCTATACCATTTAATTCTTCTATGTCAACAACATAATTAGAATACTTTCCAACGGTAAATAAATATTTCGTTTTTCTTTCAAGTGAAAAGTATGCTTCGCTAGTAAGTATAACAAGAACACCATTTTCTCGGGCAACTATCTTAAAATCCAATATATTATATTGCTTTATTTCACCATCTTTGCCAATTTTTCGTTTTTCAGAAAGAAAGCTTGACTTATACGGGAATTGCTCCTCAAAAATAAGTTCGTGTTTAACAAAATTTTTAGTAACAAGGTCAATAATTACCTTAATTCCCACAAAAATTATGTTATGCGACAATGACAAAAACCATGTGCCAACTACTAACAAAGCGATAACAGTTGGAGCATTAAAACGTATTGATATGCCGAATATATCTGTGTATACTATTGATGCTAAAAGAACAATTATCACCAAAATTAATTCAACAAAAGAGCAAAGAGCATGTTTAAATTTCATAAGATACATATAGAACCTCAATTATTAGGGACAACTTCAGTTGTCGTACTCGAAACGAAAGCGCTGAAAACAATTGCATAACCATATTTCGCTATAAGTTCGTCAATTTGAGCAGCTTTGCCCCCAGCAGCTATGACTTTACGAATTGCTGCTAAATTACGATTTGTTATTTTTCCCAAGCCACTTAAGAATATCTTTTGTCCCGCTTTAGTCAATCCTGAAAAATACTTTTGCATAATACTTGACAAAGCTATAGCTTTCTGTCTGGTTCAAAGAATCGGTCACCGACAGGCTTCTGCCCATATGGTCATAGGTGTATGTCGTGAGCGACGCGCCTGCCGTATCGGTCGGCGAGGACATACCGGTATACATCGAGGTCATTTTCCCCGCGATATCGTATACGTACTTTGTATATTCGTATACCGTGCCGTTTTTCTGCTTGATCAGAGTCAGTCTTCCGCCGGCGTCATAGGTATGTTCGTTATCTGCGCCGTCCGACTGCGTCTGACGGATAATATTTCCATTGTTATCATAATAATACTTTTTGACTGACGTGTCAACCGATGTTATCGGAATTTCTTCTTATATTAATAAGGCAATAATTATTACAGCTTTAAGAAACAAAATGCTCTGGTATATGGGCTTTTTCTCAAAACAATAATTATTTGATTGCCGTTTTAATAACAATCTT
>JAYFRN010000039.1 GCA_034925865.1 Oscillospiraceae bacterium
TGCGGAAACCACAAACTTGACAATACTGTCTGTCTGTTATATATTGTGAATGCTGAATTTAACCCATCTTTGTAAGTGCTCAAATATATTCCTTTTGTGTCCGTGCAAATGGCATGATATCGAAAGTACAAAAACTACACAAAATATTAGCCGGTAGATCATATGATTTACCGGCTATATTACTACATATTGTAGTTTAGCGAGTACAATTTTATTGGCAGACACTCTCCATATGCTTGCGGCACGATTGGCGGTATTGCGTGAAAATAAGTATCTGTCGCTGTGCATTATACTGACGAAAGGTTGTGCGTCTGCCGATAGGTTTACAATTGATAATAGTAAATCGCAACTCATGGTTGAACCAGTATCATCTAAGCAGTTATTGTGCTTTTGTTCATTTTTGTTATAATATAATTGCAGCTGCGAAATAACTGAAAGGAACAAAACATTATGACCATAGGTGAAAAGATTAAATCCTTACGCCGTAAAAACGACGTTACGCAGGAAAAGCTCGCAGATTATCTCAGATACCGATTATTGCGGGATTTTTTAAAGTATCTCTCGATATACTGTTTGATTTTGATGTAAGTAAAGTTGATAATCAAATTGAGCAGGTCATATCTGAAGGTAAACTGCATTTCTGGGACGACTTTGATAAAGCGGAAAAGATATACCTTGACGGCCTGAAAGCGTTTCCCTCTTCTGATAAAATCAAAACAGAGCTTCTGGACAATGAAAAGTACATACTTATCCGATGCCACGAGATCATGTGAACGCATCATGAACAAATTATTATTATTTGTAAATTATTCAGCATTTGTTTCCATATATATTGACATTTATAATATATTATAGATTTTATAATTATTAAAAGTGAGGTAAAAAGAAGTGGCGAACCGTAAAACAATAAGAGTTCTTTCCCAAAAAGACATCTCTTTTATTCCTTCAGCCGGATAATTATTTTAGTTTTCGGTAAAACCGTTTTCCGGGACGTCAAAAGAATATTATCCGGCTTTATAAGCATCATAAAAAAACGGAATTAATAAGAATATAGGAGTTAGAAATACTATGAGATCAATTTCAAGAGTTTTCATTGTTATGTTATTAGTTTTTGTTTTCGGAATTAATGCATCAGCTGCAATATCATATAATGATTCCGACCAAAACAACACACAACCTGATTTTCAATTTTCTCTTATGGGTGCAACAACATACGAATCAGAACCGAACAATACTTTTTATACCGCTAACACAATAAATGATGATGATAATGTATGGGGTTATATTTCATCAACAAGCGATCAAGACTGGTATTCTATAACATATGCTACAGACGGATTAACAAATTTTTGGATAGGAAATTTCTCTTCGCCATGTAATTATTCTATAAATGTATATGACAGTAATAATTATTTATTATGGAGTACATCAGATACGAATAAATTAATTGACCTTGTCAAGCTCATTGTGTAAACACTCTAAATTACCGATCCCATCCATCGCCAAATAAAATATCCAATTTGCCGCGGACAACGCTCCAGTTTGGGTAAGGTTTAGTCCATTTAGCGGCAATGTCCAAAGTGCGAAGA
>JAYFRN010000040.1 GCA_034925865.1 Oscillospiraceae bacterium
CTGTATCGCTATGTCTGTTATTGTCCTGAACCTGAAAAAGGTTCTTTGCGCCTTTTTTGTGTTCCTATATTGTTTGCTAATAACACATCATCTACCGCAGCGAAATTTGAAATTCGTATTTGTTCAGTAGACATTACATAAGCAACGCATTAGTGAAGAAATCCCTGCAGAGTATGTGTGACTCTGCAGGGTATACGCTTTATATATACGAATTTTTATTTTAATAAAGCCTTAAGTTTCCCGACAGCTACCGCGTACCGTGCATCGTTTCTTATCGGTTCAAGGTCTTGTACGTCTTCTATAGCCGATAAATCCTGCGCGACACATCTCTGCATAACATCTTTTGACCCAGTAAATCCCGGACATGTCAATCGATCTACCGTAAACGAAGTGTGTTTGAACTTGCTCTGTGTATAATACTTCACATAATGGTTCACTGTTTCTTCGAGATAATAAAGCGATTTATTATTGTCGTCTCCTGAATATTGATTCGTAAGCACATTGCAAATAGCGGCTACCCAACGCTCGTCATCTCCATAATCGCTGTCGGGATAAAGCAGCTTGAATAAACCCAAAGCAAACTCGCATATTTTCGCGGTATAACTTTTCGGTAAGCAGTCGCACGGATTGCCGATACCCGCAACGCCGTACAAATCCTGTATAAAGATACTGTAGATCGTCCTGATAAATTCAACTATACAATTCTGTCGGTATTTCAAGCGTTCTTCACCGAATAAGCAACGTCCATATAATATTTCCTTGCTATATATATAGGAAGGCATCATATCTGCGTATTTCTTGGCGTTTTCTATGTCTTTTTTCATTACACAGGCGTTGCATAAGGTATATATGGCTCCGGAGCGGATCTGAGCGTCCGTACTCTCCGCAAGCAGACGTTCGCCGATTTGCACGATTTCCTCGAAATTGTCGCTCGGCATCCAAGACGGATAATTGAGCGCGTCCATCAAATAACATAAAACGGTATGATTGTTCGGAAACTCCTTCTGTGCCTCACGCCACAATGTAATTTTTTTCTTGCCTGTTCGCTTTTGTCCTTTTCTTTTACCCAAATGTCTTCGTTTTTTGCAATATATTCGTTAACACGCTCGTTTTTCTTCATTTCGTTCATGCCGAACAAGTCGTCAAGTGTTACGTCGTAATATGATGCGATTCTAGGTATAAGCTCAATATCGGGATAACATTCACCACGCTCCCATTTACTGACCGCCGCGCTGCTAACGTTTAAAAATTCCGCCAAATCATCTTGTGTGTCATTTTTCTTCCTGCGCAATTGTTTCAAGTTTTCACATATAGTTATATTCACAACAATACCTCCAACTTTTCAGATATGTAATTTTTATTACGATTGCAACCGTTGTATATATTATATTTTTTGTTATTTAATTTGTCAACGGCGGCATTGTTGAGTATAGTTCTGAAAATGAACCACAGGTTGAATTCAAATATTATTATAGATTGTTAAAAAAAGGTGAGTTGATAATATAAAGAAATTCCGATTACATCAGTTGACACGTCATATAAAATGTATTATTATAATAACAATGGGAATATTATCCGTTGGACGAAATTAGATGGCGCTGATGTGGTAAATTCTCACATCAGGAGCTAATTTGATTCCGATATTCCATTATGTAATCTCAATGAGCTTGATCGTAATATTAATTTCAACGGGGGATCACAGCTTCTTAGAAAAAACTTTAAATTTCAATTGTGTATCCGAATCGTGATGCTGTTTAATTTATTAAGTACAGGCTGAGGTGCTTATGAAAACGATCCGAAAGACTTTGATGGCTATTCTAATAATGGCTATTCTAGCTGCCACTATTTTATTTCTTACTGCCTGCAATAGAAATCCTGAGAAGATTACTGCAGATCAGGCAACCGAACGTGTACAAGCTTACTTCAAAAGCTCGCATAATTTAAACGTAACAGTGAAAAGCGTATCATATGAGCAAGTCGGTGAGCATGAATATCTCAACATTGTTACAGTCTCCTATGGAGAAGCAGAATATAAGCTCATTCTGAATAAAAACAATGAACCAATATCTGACAATGTATCTGCATTAGAAACGATAAAAAGTATAGATATTTCTTCAATTGACAACAAAATTAGGCAACTTGGATTTAAACGAGATGGGTACTATGATCTGAGAACAGACGTTTCATACCAAAATTTTAGATACAGCGTTTGTTTCTCTGTTATTTCTGAAGACTGTCCAAGTAAGGATTCAAAAGATGTGATATATTCATTACTCGGACAATTAAAAAATGAAGGTATCGAAGAATTTTTTATTAATATTAGCTCTCCGAACTTTTTAATTCCGAAAATTGAGTGTGGGTATGGAGAACATGGCATATGGCTTACTGGCATTGGGATCGATACTGATGTTGACTCAGCAAGTTTCGAAAAACAATACTATAAATTCGTTGACCAAATATATTGGGATGAACAAAAATATGACGAAATAATACTTCAATTAACTCAATTGGGATATGAAAACGCATGCTTCTTTATTTATAGATGGTATAGTGGAAACACTTTAGAAATTGTACTTTACTGTGAATCCGATAATAGTCTTTCCGATGAGCCTGCTATTACCCTGCTTGAGGAAATGGATGATAGCTATTTCAAAGTAGGAGATAGCGAAATCAAATACACCTTGAGACATATCTACAAGTAATACTGAGGAAAGGTAAAAAACATAATCATAAAGATCCGACCCTTTATTCTGCTTTGCCAGGCTCTGCAGATGACTGCATGGCAATTGATTGCTGCCCGGTACAGGTAATTTCTTTTTCTGACAAAGAAAAATAATAGTTGGACAAAAATATGAATGAGATGTAAAAGAACAACCACGAGACTCTATGCATGAAGACCGAGATGCCGTTGAAAATATATGGCTCCTCGGCCTTCGACTGATAAAACAGATGGCAAAAATCCGAAGGTGTCACTGGACAAGTGAAAACATTTTATCAGATGGCTTGGGTACAGCAGATGAACAATACTCGTAATAGAGCGACGAAAATTGTAAATACGGAACTAATTTTGTTTGAAATACTGTACACCGGATAGTCCCACAAGATATTATATCCTGCGGGACTTATTAATTATATTTCAATATATAAGTATTATCAACTAAAATATGCTGCTCCTGCGTTCTTGCATTTTTAAATACTTACTTCATACCAAAAGCTTTTAAAATCTCTATCGGCAGCGGGAACAAAATTGTGGAATTTTGCTCAACTGCAATTTCGGTCAGAGTCTGAAGATATCTGAGCTGAAGTGCAGTCGGCTCAATTGCGATGACTTTAGCTGCTTCCAGCAGTTTTTGGGATGCTTGAAACTCACCTTCCGCGGCTGTAACCTTTGCACGTCTTTCCCTTTCGGCTTCTGCCTGTTTTGCCATGGCACGTTTCATTGTATCAGGTATCTGAATGCTTTTGATTTCAACAGCAATAATCTTGATTCCCCATTCGTCGGTAAGTTCATCAAGTAATTTTCTTAGAAGTTCAACTAAATTTTCATTTTTACTGAGAATTTCGTCAAGCTCGTGCTGCCCTAAAACTGAGCGAAAAGAAGTTTGCCCTAAAAGCGTAGTGCTTCTTTCAAAATCTACAACCTTTGTCAAAGCAAAGACAGGATTCTGTACATTATAATAAACTACAGCGTCAACCAAAATCGAAATGTTATCCTTTGTTATTACCTCCTGTTGAGGTACATCAATGGTGCGTGTCCTAAGGTCAACTTTGTGTATGACATCTATTCCGAAAGGAAATCTCATACGAATGCCCGGTTCTTTTACTCCAACAACCTTTCCAAAGCGGAAAACCACTCCCCTCTCAACCTGATTAATAATAATAATTGATGAAAGAAGAAGCCACAAAGCAATAAATGCAGTAATAACTAAAGCGACAATAGCAAAAGTATCCATAATATATTCTCCTTTTAGATTTATTCTTACTATTATAATATCAATATTAATGATAAATTACAATACAAATATAAAAAACTTTTATATTTGCGATTATCCACTTATTAAAAGCCACAATTAAAAGAATATTAAACGGTATTATGTGATGGAGAGAAGAACGTGTAGCAGTTAATTCAAACTCCCAATCCTCTACCACCCTTTTTTAATGCTTATGGCTTCCTATTATATAATGTCTACTGAATAATGCCGTTTTCGAACGGCACAGGTTTTGGCAGTAGAAAACCCGCCAAAACCCTCCAAAATCATTGATTTTGGAGTTCAGCATTCATTGATTGCCTTGCTCCTGATCAATCATTGTTTTCATCTTTTCCTTACTGCCGTATGTGTTTCATGATTGTTCAGCAGACATTATATAAATAATCTCCACTCGACAAATTCCAATTTGCTGCTCTGTCGCAAAAATAAATAATTTTCGTTGCGATTTCTGTACATAGTAAATAATCACCGCAACTCTGGTATCAATATTGCGGTGATTATATGTCGAATGCTGATAATTATGATACAGTGTGCATTTTCGATGATAAATTGTTAGCGAGGGTATAAATTGTTAACGAGGGTTTATGGTCAACAATTCGCGCGATGAGGAGATGCATTGTTCAGGGGCAAATGAAGAGTATGCTTATTTGGTAGGGTAGTATCTGTAATATTTGAAGTCGTATTTTTTATCTTTAATGTGAACTAATAAATTTTTAACGCTAATAAATTGAAAGCCACAACGTTCCAAAACTTTTTGAGATTTAATATTATCTATACCGGCAGTTGCGATAAGATATGGTATTTTATAATGTTCAAATACCCAGTCGATTACTGCCTTTGTAGCTTCAGTCGCAAATCCTTTGCCTCTACTTTCTGGAAGCAGTGCATAGAATATTTCAGGTTCGTGCAAATCGTCATGTCTGCCTGCACCAACAGTGCCAAGTAAAACCCCTGTTGTTTTGTCAAACATGCCAAAACAAATTATGCTATTTTGAATGTCCATTTCTGCATATTGTGAGATAAACCAGTTTAAAAATTCTTTTGGTCCCATAAAAGAAAGCATAGCATCATTTAGGGTTCTTTCATATTCTGGCAAATCAGTTTCAACTAATTTTCTAATAATTAATCGCTCTGTTTCAATCATTACTTGTTACCCCGCAATCCCCGCGCAATATATAAATAATTTTCATTGATATAATTCACAAAAGCAAAGAACATCAGCTCTTGTATCAAAGCTGATGCTCTTATATATGGCGGAGAGAGAGGGATTCGAACCCTCGGTACATTGCTGTACACCTGATTTCGAGTCAGGGCCGTTATAACCACTTCGATATCTCTCCGTATATGTCAACTCCGGATTTTCGGAGAAAACAACTATTTAATTTTATTAGAAATTTGCTTAGAAAAGAGATATTTGCTGATTTGTCGGTTTTGCTATTTGCTCAGTTTATCTCGCGTTTGCTCGCAAATGCTCGTTTTTACGCGACTGTTGATTCCGGAACGGTCGGTAGATTTCGAGTCAGGGCCGTTATGACCACTATAAACTCAACCATATTAAATAAAATCTGTTCTGCATTATGAAAAGCAAAACAACTCCGAAACGAGTGAATTATAACATACTAAACAATGTTTGTCAATGTTTTTTGAATGTAATTTCACAGCATAAAAATTGCAAGTTTAATTGTCGCAGTTTTTTATCAGTTAAGATTATTAACTCGGCACTAAATAATTCCTCTTAAAGAGAGAAAAGGTTCTGGTATATGGGCTTTTCTCATGTAAAAACAAGAATTATCTAATGTTATTTTAATAAGTGAGGAATATGTTTAAGCTGACACCATCAACTTTATTTATACTAGCTTGCCGGATTACTGTGTATATATTAATATTAAATATTGCAATATCAAAGAATTTATTGTAAAATTGTATTCAGCTTATTCTTAAACATAAGAAATTGAGGTGTATCATAAATTGAATATTATTGAGGTTAAAGGATTAAAAAAAAGCTACGGCTCCGTTAATGCGGTGCGGGAGTTAACCTTTGGAGTTGAACAGGGCAGCCTTTTCGCTTTTCTCGGGCCGAACGGAGCCGGGAAATCCACAACCATCGATATCCTATGTACATTGTTGAAGCCCGACGAGGGCGAAGTTAATATTAATGGATACAGGTTGGGGATTGATGACGGGAAAATACGCTCATCGATCGGAGTAGTATTTCAAGAAAGTTTACTGGATAAGCTGTTATCTGTAAAAGAGAATTTGTTCACGCGGGGCGGTTTTTACGGTTTATCATCAAGTCAGCTCCGTGAAAGAGTGAATAAAGCTGCTGCCGCTTCAGATGTGACAGAATTTATTGACCACAGGTATGGAAAGCTGTCAGGGGGACAGCGGCGAAGAGCGGACATTGCGCGTGCTCTTATAAACAGCCCAAAGATTCTTTTTTTAGACGAGCCAACAACCGGATTAGATCCGCAAACAAGAAAAAGCGTTTGGAATACCATCCGTCAGCTTCAAAAGAAGGAAGGTGTAACTGTATTTTTGACTACTCATTATATGGAAGAAGCAGAAGTGGCGGATTATGTTGTTATAATAAATGAAGGGGTGATTTCGGCGCATGGAACTCCCGTTACACTCAAGCGCAGCTATGGCAAAAATATATTGCGTCTTTATACATCTGAAAGGGAAGCGCTCTCCCGTCTTCTTGAAGGAAACAAGGAGCTTCTGTTTACGGAAGATTGCGCTGTACTTACTTTAGACGACGGCTCATTTTCCGCATTGCCTATTATCGACAAATGCAGGAATTATATAAGCGGCTTTGAGGTAATATATCCTAGCATGGATGATGTTTTTATATCAGTAACAGGCAAGGAGATAAAAGAATGATACAGATAACAATCAGAAATTTAAAGCTGTTCTTCCGTGATAAAACCGCTGTTTTTTTCTCTTTGCTTGGTGTAATTATTATAATCGGTTTATATGCGTTGTTTCTGGGAGATATAGTAACCAGCGGGATGAATGATTTACCCGATGTCCGCTTTTTAATGGACAGCTGGATTATGTCCGGCGTGCTTGCGGTAACATCAATTACAACGACGATGGGCGCGTTTGGCATTATGATCGAAGACCGGTACAACAAGCTCATAAAGGATTTTACTTCATCCCCTGTATCGAGAGCATCTCTTGCGGGAGGATACATACTTAGCGCGTATGTTATCGGCGTAATATTAAGTATAATTACATTGGTACTTTTTCAAATATATATCGGTCGTTTTTTATCTTTGGCAGTACTTATTAAGGTGTTAGGCCTTATATTGCTGTCTGTTCTTGCGAGCAGCTCCATGGTGTTTTTCTTGACTTGCTTTATTAAAAGCCAGAATGCCTTCGGCACAGCAAGTACGATTTTAGGAACGCTTATAGGCTTCATGACGGGAATTTATATCCCAATTGGTCAGCTGCCCGAAGCTGTTCAGACTGTAATACGATTTTTTCCTGTTTCACATGCCGCTGTGCTTTTCCGTAAGATCATTCTTGAAGAACCAATTTATAATTCTTTCAAAAACGCACCTGTTGAATACAAGAACAATTTCATAGATATAATGGGAATTAACTTTAAATACGGTGATTACAGTTTTCCCGCTGTCGGAAGTATTATCGTGCTTGCCGCAACCGCCATATTGTTTTATACTCTCTCAATATGGATTCTATCCAGAAAGAGTAAACGATAAAATATATCAGGCAGGAACGTCATATTGTTCCTGCCTGATTAAATTGCGGTGTGCCCGGCATGGGCACAATCTAAAGGTTGAAAGTCCCGAACACGCCTGGTAGCGGGAAGGGTATAGCTGAACACCAATGACAACTATTGCCTTGCTGTAAAGGCGTAGACCCTGAAATGCCAGTATTGAACAGTACGCACATTGCGTGAGAGGTCAGGGTGACCTCCTCCCCAATTATTTGTATTTGTTCAATATATCGTTTATAGAAAAGCTAAAAGTGGTGATTCCGATATCGCGGGAGGTTTGTTTTGCTTCAAGAAGATAAGATATCTTCTCCGTCCCGTCAGAGTATTTTAAAGTTACGATATACAGACTTTTGTTTTCGGAAATTTGGGGCTTTTTGTTGCTGAAAGACAGTAAATTCAAACAATCTTCAATTTCGGAGATTATCTTTTCATCGGTATAATTCCGAATTAAAGTATTATCTTCTGTTATTGAAATTGAAACTGTATGAATATTTTCGATTGAGTGCGATAAGTGAAAAATATCAACAAGAGGCGAAACCAGAATTGCACAAATGATTAGAAAGAACGCAGCCGCAGATGTGAAAGAGATAATTCGGCTTTTATGATATATTTTTCTTTCAAGCAGAATTTTCTCCTTTTTTTCGTAGAGCGTACGTAAATATTCATTTCTCGTCTTCATTTGCTGTATCCCTCCTTTTCAAGCAGAATCCTGAGAGTTGTTCTGGCTCGCATAACAAGGTTTTCGACTTGTTTGCGTGATTTATTCATTACGGCTCCGGCTTGCGCATATGACATTTCCTCGAAATATATCAAATGCAAAACAGTGGAATAATCGTCGCGCAGTTTATCGATAGAATTATGAAGCGCCTTTTTGTCTTCGCTTGCCAATATTTCATTTTCGAATGATATGTAAGAATCAGATTTTAATGAAAGATCAATATTGTCCGAACAAAACATTCGATCTTGCTTTTTTATATGATTCAGCGCTTTATTTCGCCCGACAGTGAAAAGATATGTTTTTAAAGACACTCGGAAGTCAAATTTTGTGGGATTTAGCAATAGCTCCATAAAAGAATCCTGTGAAATATCTTCGGAAGTGTCGAGATTATGAGTGTAACGGTTTATAAAGAATATTAAATTATCGCGATACAGCTCGACGATTTCATCAAAAGCCGATTTATCTCCGGACAAATATTTGCGATATAAATATTCTCCGTTCACTTTATGCAACCTCCGAAACTATGTTATTTTATATTCAAAAATGCTGTTTTGAGAGCGGTGCATGTTTCTTCTTTAGTCATACAAAGCATTATGACATTTCCGTTCACCGCGACCGTTTTGTATTCTGCGGATACACATACCCATTTGTCGAGTTTTGCGTTTTCTTCAATAAGCTTTGCGATATCGTTTGTTTTGCTTTCATCAACGCGGACAAGGCAGAAGGAATAGCCATATCCTATTTCCGGCTCTGAGCTGACTGCTTCGATATAATTAAAGTCCTTACCGAAGAAATACTCGCAACTGTCTTTATTGATCTCGTTTGTAACATAGTATTTATAATCGTCTGCCGGAAGGCTAGATTCAGAATACACTTTGTCAATTATATCCGATAATTTCATCGTATTTATGACTTTATTACTTTCTTTGGTTAAAGTTGTGTCGATTTCATCGGTCAAGTCAGTGCTTTTTTCATTTTCGGTTGTATCAACGGGCTTGGTTAAATCGCACGCGGCGAAAAGTATTGCAAAGCAAGCAGAAATAAGAATGAGGCATATTATTTTTTTCATGGAAAAATTCCTTTCATTTGTATTACCTATTATACAATTAAAAAAGTGAAAACACTCACTTCAAAATAAAAAATATTTAATATCATACCCGCAATAAAATATACCTTACCGCACTTATAAGAAGATGTACTCGCAGAGTTTACTTTTATATATTTCACTCACAGAGCAGGCGCTTACAGAGTCGTTCTTTCAGAGCTGTTCACAGAGTTGTATCTCTCAGAATTTCTTTCTCAAAGCTACATTTACAAGAGCTGCATTCGTAAATGTTGCATTCGCAAATGTTGCATTCGCAAATTTTATACTTGGCACATTGCTTTCGCAGAGCAACTCCCAGAGTCGTCTCCGTAAGGCATTATTATTCGGCAGAAATGATATTTTAGTTGGTATAAAATATAACTCGAAATCAATTATTTGTTTGATAAGTTCAGATTGATATATCTGAATTTAAAATTTATTGACACTTTGTATAAAATATGATATAATTTCCACCGAATTATAAATAAATATATAATAATCAGGAAGAAAATATCAGGAAGAAAATATAATGAAGATATTATTTCAAGGCGACAGTATTACCGACGCGGGAAGAGACAGAAACGATATTCACGACATGGGCGGCGGATATCCTAAATTTACAAAAGATATTTTACAAAAGCAAATTACGAATGCGGAATTCATCAATCTCGGAATAAGCGGAGACAGAGCCGAATCGCTTATGGCAAGATGGGATTCGGACTGCATTGCATATTCGCCTGACATCCTGACAATTCTGATAGGTATAAACGATACATGGCATCACGCGGACAGCAGAAACTGGATGCTGGACAGCTATTTCGAAAGCTGTTATCGTGATATACTTACAAAGACAAGGAAGAACACAAACGCAAAAATAATAATTATGGAGCAGTTTCTGCTTTCGGTACCCGATAAGAATTTTTTCCGAGAGGATCTTGATCCGAAAATACAAATAACCCGTACCCTCGCAAGAGAATTTGCTGATATTTTCATTCCTCTCGACGGGATATTCGCCGCTTCCTCGGTAAAGTATCCTCCTACGCATTGGGCGGACGACGGTGTGCATCCGACTGAATACGGCGCGAAGATAATCGCAGATTATCTTTCTAAGGCAATTATAGAGGCCGCAGCTTCAATATAAAACAGTAATAAGCTGAAGCCGTATTCTCCAAGCCTAAAGCATGAAAATGAATATGCTAAAAAGAAATATTTTGTTATCGCTTTATAATAATCAATACGATAGACGACTTATTCGGATAAATCTATGGAAATATTAACCGCAGCCGTATTATAAATATATAACTATAAGGGCTTTGATAATGAAAAAATATACATATCTGATTATATGCGTTGTTTTTCTCATTACTGTTGTTTCATGTGAATTATCAGAAAAAGCGCTCTGCTTTGACAGCAGAGACGGCGTTTTGCGTATGGATAAAACAGCGGACGGTTGGAAATACGCTGATAAGGGCAAGCTGAATGATGAAGCGGATATTGAGCTTATTAATGTCGATGAAACTGCTTACATAATGCTTATGGCTGAAAAAAAGACCGATTTGTCGATCGATTTCAATGAATACAGGAATATTATTATTAGCAATGCAGAAAACCGATATGGAATAAAGCTTGATTCATCATCTTCTGTTTTTGTGAATGAAAACGGGCTTGAATCATATAGATATGAATTTGATGTTTCGCAAGATACTATAAATATGCGAATGTATATGTATATTGCTCAAACAAAAAATTACTATGTACAGGTATACGCATGGACATTGCGTAATAATTTTGATAATATGTCAGATGAATTAAACAGAACGGTATTGTCTCTCAGGGAAGTGAGCCGGTAAAGAAAACGATATAAAAATAAAAATCAGAATAGAGGGGCTGGCAATGTATTCTCAGATAAACGAGCTTCTGCGCTCGGTAAAAGAAGCCATATCAGAAAATAAAAATAAATGCGTTATGGTTTTTTTTCTGGCTTTCCTTTTGCCCCCGCTTCTTTCGTTGATATTTGTTCTGGCTAATATAATGTTTGTTGACATATCCGGTATCAATATTATGCAATATCTGATTTATCCGGTGGAAAAGCTTTTTGGGATGCTTGACGCTGTCGGAAAAGATCATGAAATATTATTTACGAATTTCATACTTACTTTTTTTGCGTGGATAACTGTATTTCCCATGATGATCAGGAATGCGGCGCCTGTTATAACAATGATTCTCAAGCGTCGGCTTCGCAGCTATTCTCTTAAGCGCATTATGAAGGTCGCATTGCTTTCATCTTTCCTTTATCTGATAAACAAGCTGCTGCGTTATTATATTACGATTAAATCAGGAAGCGCTCTTTGGTCATATGCGTTAAACGCGTTTATCACTTTTATTATTTTATATTTTATAGTATATTTTGTCGTTACATATATTATTTCGCCTCATCACCGTTTATCTACTCTTACCCTGATGACATTTAAAAATATATTCATGACTTTCGGACAGATCTGGAAATATGTAATCAGATGCACTCCCTTGATTTTACTTTCTGCTGCGATATACATAGGTACTCATTTATTATATGATTTCTTTCCTCAGATATCAGGAAGCAGCGTTGAAATTTCATATGTGTACACCGAAACGCTGATGCTGATTATTTCGATATTGACATTTTATATTCCTTACACTTCAATACTGCTGTTATTCGGTCTTTATAAAATTACAGACAATGAGATGAAGGGAAATTCATAAGTGTTAAATTAAACCGAATCAAAAATTCACCCGCCGAAATAGTATTTCGGCGGGTTATTCTGTGTTTATCCGCTGTATGGGATTGGAATAAGGTATTTACAGTTACAGCAGATATTATGTGGATTTCAGGAAAATACAAAAACCCTATGAAAAATAATCAAAACCTGAAATGTTTCCTTCTGATATGTAATAATTATTATGTGGGGCAGGCTTTTCATCTTCGATTATTTCAACTATTACCAGCTTGATCTTATGTTTTGAAGGAATAATGCTTTTTATAAATACAGAAGCCGTCTGCCCGGGCGAAACGCCGTCACGGTATTCGGCCAGGCCGGCAAGATTCGGTGCCAGCTCAATGAATATGCCGTAGTTTTCTACGCTCCGCACTATGCCGGGAACAGTTTCTCCGGCTTTGAACAACGATACATTTTCATTCCATGTACCGAGTAGCTCCTTGTGCGTCAAAGCAATGCGTCCGCGTTTCCCAAATAAAATTTCATCGCGGCATTTCACAGCGGCGCGGATGTATTCACCGATAAAAAATCTGTCCCTGGGGTGAGATATACGCGATACTGATATACAATCGATGCCCAATAACGAGACTATACCGCATCCGATATCACAGAAGCATCCGAACGGTTCAAAATGAGTAACTCGGGCGTCAACAATATCGCCATCGCATAAATTGTCAAGATAATTATCAAGACACAGCTCCTGAGCTCTTCGACGGGAAAGGAAATATACAGGTTCTCCGTTTTCCGTGCCGATTTCTTTTATAACAAAGCTCACGGGTTTTGCAACGCGGGTAATAATAGCTATATCCTTTGGCGGGAATCCGTCCTGCGTAAAAGCTGATTCCGAGGGTTCCATTATACCTCGCCTTCCGCCTATATCGAAAATAAGTCTGAAAGAATCATCGCACATACGCGCACGCGCTTCTAAAATTGTTTCCTCTGTAACAGCCTGCCTCAGTCTTTCCTGCGAAGCGATTGTCTTAATATTGCTTGGAGATTTTAATAATACGCCTTCAGGGTAAAAACAATTATCCATTTAAATACCGTGCCTTTCCCAAAATTCCTTTTTCATGTTAATATATTTATGAGCATGGAATCAGAAAAATTCGCGGAAAGGAGTGAACAGCGTAAATAAATAATGAACTAATTATATAAAAACGCTTGACAAAACATTTTATATGTGCTATACTTCAAACAGTAAAAGTTAATCATTGGCAAACCTGCTGAAAAGCAGGGACGCAAAGCTTAAGAGCCTAAAGCGAATTATTCGCCACTGGTCGTCAGCTGCCGAACACATTGTGTTTGATATGTCGGCGGTATTGCTTTGCGCAGTGATCGCCGTTTTTTGTATTGTAAAATTAAATAATTGGCAAACCTGTCGAAAGGCAGCGACGCAAAGCTTCAGAGCCTAAAACGGATCAACTAAGTATCCGCAATGGTTGTCAGCTGCGAAATCATTTCCATACATATATTTTATGGAGTTGATTTGTAGGAGAAATCATTTATTCAAATTTACGGTTTCCGGGGGGAATAAGTAAATTATAAACGGTTTGTCCTTATCGATTAATATTGAAAAACCGAAAGCAAAGGATCAGAAAAGAGTTCGTAAGTTTTCAATATGTATCGATTTATTGCTGCCGCTTTGCGTTTGTCAAAGGCGGCATTTTTATTTATATAAGCAAACACAATCTGCCACAAAGTCAAGAAACTATCTTGACGGAAAACCGAAAGGAAAAGAATATGAAATTATTTTCAAAAAATGCGCGCACCATAATATGTGCATCCGTTTTATGCGCCGGAATGCTTGTAAGCTGCGGTACTTCAGATATTGCTGCAGGTTTAAAAACGGAATCATCCGCAACAGAAGTTTCAGTAAATCAAAACTCTTTATCAGGTTCTCTGATTTATAAATACGCAAGCGTTGAAGAACCTGTAATTTCATCTGTTCCGTCCGATTCCTTTTCCGATAAAGCTGCGGTCGCCGCGATGTCTTGCGGCTCTGATGAAGTTCCGACTCCAGGAGTATTCAAAGAGGAAGTGGCAAAGCTTCCTGAAAAGGCAAGTACTTCAGTTCCATCCGGTGAATCGGATACATCTGTGAAAAAAACAACCGTAAATGAAACTGTAAAGGCAAATGTGAACCTTTGGCTGCGTTCTGATTGGACCTCGTCTGCGTCTTTGCTTGCTATATTATATAAAAGTGAAACAGCGGTAAGAATTGCCGTTTATTCAAACGGCTGGAGTGGCTTGAAAGCAGACGGTAAAGAAGTTTTTGTACAGACAAAATATCTTACAAAGATATCGGAAAACTCCGACGATCAGGTTACAAAAACTGCGGTAAATGAAACTGTAAAGGTGCTCACAAATGTATGGCTGCGTTCGGATATGACGCTTGAGCCTACTAAGATTACGGTTTTACATCAAGGGGAAACAATAAAAAGAATAACAGTATATTCGAATGGTTGGAGTGGTCTTTCATATAAAGGAACGGAAGTTTTCGTTAAAACTATATTCCTTGAAAAGTATGTAGCTATTGATACATCTGTTAAAACAGAAAAAACCGCTTCTTCCGGAACCGATAATAATATTTCTGTTAAGGAAGCCGACAAGGAAGAAACAAAACCGGAGGAAACTGTTACAAAATCAGAAGTAAATGAAAAGGTATACGCAAAAACGAACGTGTATATCCGTTCGGATAAATCTACGAATCCGGTTTATTATAGCATATTAAACACAGGTGAGAGTATAACGAGAATCGCGATATACTCCGACGGCTGGAGCGGTGTTTTATATAATGACAAAGAATGCTATATATTGTCGAAAAACCTTACGACAGAGAAAATATCAAACGGTCATTGGGAATATGCGCGTGAGGGACTTTCAATAAACATTGATAAAGTTGTCGAAAACGGAATTGTATATTTTGTTGCTCAGGTGTATACAGCAAATCCCGGTGATGATATAAATACAATGCTTGCCGGTGGCTCATACTCAAAGTGTTTTAATACTAAAGAAAAAACAAGCACAATGGCTAATAAAGCGGATGCAATATTTGCCGTAAACGGAGACGCGGTGGGCTTCAGACCGAGCGGAAGATATCGCAATCCGATAGTAATAAGAAACGGTCAGATTTTATACGATAAAAACAGCCTGCTTTGCGAAATGACAGCGATAACCGATGATGGAAGAATGCTGTTTTTCCGCGAAGGAGTAGATAATATAACCGCACAGCAAATGATAGATATGGGTGTCACCGATCTCTTCTGGTTTGAGGGAGCGGTGGTGAGAAATGGTGTCGATGTTTACGGAGACAACCTGTTCACATGGAAAAATCCTCAGACGGCATTTGGTCAGAAGGATCCGAACAACTGGATATTCATTGTGGTTGACGGACGCGGCTCAAATGGCAGCAGAGGTGTATGTTATGCGGGAATGGCTGATCTGATGATAAAATACGGCGCCGTTAACGCGGGACTGCTCGATGGCGGAGGAAGCACAGAAATGTGGTTCAACGGAATGGTACTCAACAAGCCGTCTGACGGCGGAGAGAGAAGCCTTTCCGATATAGTATACATAAAGAAATAAGAAAAAATTTAATTTCCCATACTGCAACATTATAAAGCTGTAAAAATAGCAATACCAGTTGAAATGAAGACCGCTTCATTTCAACTGGTATTTTTATAGCGTTATATAAAATTATAGAAAAATCCGAAATGAAATCAGGCAATGACAATTTCGGTTGTTGCCAGATAATCATATTGGTGTTAAAATATATAAAGAGCATAACTGTTGAATTTATGAATTCGGAGTTTTATATAAAACCGTTTGAATCAAATTTACAAGTGAAAATGTTCTTGTGTATAGCTTTTCTTTTTTTATACAACAATATTATATTATAACCGTCCAATAACAAAAGCCCCCGCTTTCCTAGATGAAAGCGGAAGGCTTTGCGTACAAGCTTATTTATTTGGCATCATGTTTAAGGGTATCTATATATTCAGGATACCGGTATTTGGCTTTTCACATCATATAAATAATAATTACCGGTGTTTAAACTTTGCTTCGTAATTTCAGCGCTTTCCAAATCATTGAAGTGCCACCATTCTGAAGCTAATGGTGTCATTCCCGCTTCGGTGCAATATTTCTGCAACAGCAAAGCGGGTTCATTTATTTTGTCGGATAGTATTGCTTTTCTCCATTCTGTGTCAGAACTGGATATTATGGGATTTTCAAAAATGACAGATGCGGAGCTTAATTCATGAATGTTTGTCGGCATTTCATATTCCTGATAGGATTCGATATGCGAATATATATAATCGCCCGTAATAGCGGTTACTTTATTTATTACTTTGCCAAGACCGGCATCAATGGCATACCCTTTCTGATGATTGGAGACCCCCCTTGCCATAAACCAACCCATTGACCAAGGCGGGGTATTGATTCCTGCATTGACATCTGCATCTGCAGCCGCCAACTGATTCAGACCGGAAACAACCAGCTGCTGAACATCATAGGGACGGAAACCTTCATAAATTATTATTGTATTTCCTTCTGCCAGCGCCGCTTGCTGTGCTGCACAGATTTTTAAAGCCATTGGATAAAGAACAGGAACGATATATTCTTCTCTGCCTAACCTTTGATTATAGCTATAGGCATCATAAAGCTTTTTTCCGGTAATATTCGGAATATCCTTTCCCGATGATTTCATTTCAGACGCAGAAGCATTATCAATATTGTAAATAATGGATGGTATTATATCAGGTAAATTAATAAAGCAATACTTGCGCATAACCCATCCGGTTACGGTATCGGTATTAATTTGCCACCATTCGCCAAATTCGTTTAAAATTTCAAACGCCTGACCGGAGATCAATGAACCGAGAACTGCTGAATCGATGGATGTATCTTCATAAATATTCAAACTGACAGACGCGTATCCACTTGCCCCGTTTATCGGTAATTCAAATTCTCCTCCAGAATACAAATAATCAATATATTCTTTTTCCACCGCTATATCGCTTTCGTATGTTGATAAAGTTGATGTATTTGTATCCGGTTGAATGAAACTTAAATCATCAAGCGGAGAGATTGTTTTATCGAAAGCTAAACAATCGTTTAGGGATTGTTTTACTGTTTGCTGACAAGCGGAAAAAAAGAATGTTTCAAATAATACCGCAAATATTACAAAAATTATCCTTATTCTTATTCTCATATCAAGCTACCCCAAAAGATTAGAAATATATGGGATCAACAGTTTAATCAGATATAGCATTATAAGATGTACAGGATAGAAAATATAAAAGAACCATGTAATGAACTTAGATTTCTTTCCTCGCTCACCATTATACAACGCTAAAACCGGAATGGCAAGGAAAATACCAAGCTGATACCAATGAGGATATCCCTTGTGAGACGGTCCGAAATTTATATATGTAGGAATGAGATGACAGATAACTCCAACTGTACAAAATCCGAGCATTTGTTTTTTGAAGTCACCGTAGAACAGACCAAATACAACAATCCAAAGTACGGCAACGTAATTCCAGTTTGCGGTAACAGATAAAGCACAGCACAAGGCTAAAACAAATAATTTTACAACAAAGTGAAGCCTATCACTCTTAACTGCGGTAAGTGCAATTAATCCAAGCGCAAGTCCCCATATTATACTGGTGGCTTGAAAGAATTTAAAACCGAAGTATAAATTGTATGGCAAATGCGATATAACGGCAAATATCAGAAGACGTGTGATATATTTCTTTATGTTTGAAGTGTGATGATAACCTTCGGCTATCATATAACACATTATCGGAGCGGCAATACGTCCGGGAATATGAAGAATAAGCCCGATCAGAGTATTGTGTGATATAAAGCCGGTGACAACATGATCGAAGAACATAGCAATAATAGCTATGATTTTTAATTGGTTAGAGTTAAAACTCCATTTTTTCATTATCTATATCCTGTGTTATTTCATATCATGATTTTTAAGCTTGTTAGGTTATAAATGTTTTCAGAGGCTATTATAATCGGATTGATTATAACAGAAAAACGTGAATATTTCAACTATCATTTTAGTTTTTATAAATTCGTCAGCTGGATATGGAATCAGTGAAAAATTTCGCTTTTATATAAGTTCAGTATCGTTTTTAAAAGAATAGAATGTTTTGTTTGAATTGAAATTTTGTAAATATATGATATAATATAAAAAATACAACCGAATAAAGTAGTGAATAAAGAGGAAATTGAAAAGTTTAATAAATATATATTTAATTGATTTGATGAGCATATTATGTTATATTCGGAATATACTAAGATATATATATATTAAATAATGGTAGATTACAATACTAGCGGCACCGGATTAACAAAAGCTCAAGAACAGCAAATGATTAGTCGAGCAGCAAGCACATACAGTAATAAAGATTTACCGATGGTTCAAGTGTGGACAGATAAAGGTGTAATATTTGGAGGTAAAAAATATGAGATTTTGGTGCGAGTGCGGTGAAGTATTATCAAATTCACAAAACCCTGATATTGATTTTATGATATATTCGGATAAAGAATGGTTAAGTATAGTCGAGGATGAGGGAATTACCAATCCATTACTTATTCCTTATCCATAACATACAGCATGGCTATGCCCTAAGTGTAAAAGGATTCATATTTGGAAAACAGGTTCAACAGAACGTGTAGCTTTATATGAGTTTGTTAAAACTAAATAATAAACACATCTCCATTATCATTAACGTTGTTAGGCGTTAGAAAAAATGCCAGCGCTCATAATAAACTCTGAACCAACACTAAATCCAAAAATGCTGTTAAAATAGAAAAAGTCTTGATTCAATTAAAAATCAAGACTTTTTCCTGGTACGCCGTAAGGGATTCGAACCCCCGACCTTTTGGTTCGTAGCCAAACACTCTATCCAACTGAGCTAACGGCGCGTTTTTCGGAACCACTGTATGATATCACTTTTAGACCTGTTTGTCAAGGGCTTTTAGAAAAAAACTGATGAAAATGCCCAATATGCAAATTTCCAAAGCAAATTCCACAGTGGAATATATGGGCTTTTCTCTATTATAAACGATATAATTAAATCGCTATTTATATAATAAATACCGATTAAATTATAAAGCCGCGTATCTTATTATCAGGGGAGCCTTATTTAAAGGCTCCCCTGAAAACATATTACTTATAAAGCTCCGCGAGCTTTGTGAGTCTTTCATATTTTGCCTTGGAGTTTGCTTCCGCTTTGGAGAACAGTTCTGTGGCTCTTTCGGGGAACGCCTGTTGCAGACGGCTATAGCGTGTTTCGCTTTCGATGAAGTCGATATAGCTTCCGGTCGGTTCCTTGCTGTCAAGCGTGAAGGGAGATTTGCCTTCGGCTTTGAGAGAAGGATTGAACCTGAACAGTTGCCAATATCCGGCTTCGACGGCGCGTTTCATTTCGCTTTGGCAGTTATTCATACCGCCCTTGATACCGTGCATTTCGCATGGAGAATATCCAATCACGATCGACGGACCCGGATAAGCTTCCGCTTCGGCAAGAGCTTTTATCGTCTGGTTCATATCTGCGCCCATAGCAATCTGCGCGACATAAACATAACCGTAGCTCATCGCAATCTGAGCGAGATCCTTTTTACCGATGGACTTGCCGGCTGCCGCAAACTGAGCGACCTGACCGATTTGGCTGGCCTTGGATGCCTGTCCGCCGGTGTTGGAATACACCTCAGTGTCGAAGATCATAATGTTGACGTTTTCACCGGATGCGATAACGTGATCAAGACCGCCGTATCCGATATCGTATGCCCATCCGTCGCCGCCGAAGATCCAGACAGATTTCTTTGAGAGATAATCCTTCTCATCGAGAATCTTCTTTTCAAGTGTGCAGCAATCGCATTCGTTCTTACATACATTTTCCTGAAGCATTGACACAAGAGCCTTGGTTGCGCCTTCGTTCTCTTTTCCGTTGTCTGCGGTATCGAGGAATTTTCTGAGAATGGCTTTCATTCCCTCGTCCTCGTATTTGGCTTCAAGCTCTTTTACATAACCAATCAACTTTTCACGAATGGTTTTTTGTCCGAGATAAATGCCGAGGCCATGCTCTGCATTGTCTTCGAAAAGGCTGTTTGCCCATGCCGGACCTTTTCCGCTTTCACGATTGACGGTATAAGGAGTGGCGGGCGCACTGCCGCCCCAAATGGAGCTGCATCCGGTCGCGTTGGAAATATACATTCTTTCGCCAAAGAGCTGTGTGATCAAGCGGGCATATGAGGTTTCGGCGCATCCTGCGCAGGAGCCTGAGAATTCGAGCAGCGGCTGATTGAACTGGCTGCCCTTGACGGTAGTCTCGGCAAACGGAAGTTCTTTCTTTGCTACCTTGGCAACTGCGTAATCAAACGCTGTCTGTTGATCCGCCTGGCTTTCCTGAGAAACCATTTTGAGAGCTCTCTTTTCAGGTTTAGTCGGGCAGATATTGACGCAGAGACCGCATCCCATGCAGTCGAGCGGGCTGATGGCAATGCTGAATTTATAGTTTTCGCATCCTTTTCCGATCATCTTTGCGGTAAACTTTGTGGATGCCGGAGCGTTTGCCGCTTCATTGGCGTCCATTGCAAAAGGACGGATCGTTGCGTGCGGGCAGACATACGAGCACTGATTGCACTGTATGCAGTTTTCAGGAATCCATTCCGGAACGTCAACGGCGACGCCGCGCTTTTCATATGCGGCCGCGCCCTGCGGGAATGTACCGTCCACATGATCGATAAATGCGGAAACAGGAAGGCTGTCGCCGTTCATCTTCGATACAGGAATTACAATGTTCTTTACGAATTTAACAAGCTCCGGACGGTTGCCTTCAACATTATCAACGCATTTATCAATAGCGATGGTCTTCCATGCTTCGGGAATATCAACCTTTACTATCGCATCTACGCCCGCGTCAATAGCCTTATAATTCATTTCAACGATCGCTTCGCCCTTCTTGAGATAGGACTTCTTTGCGGCGTATTTCATATAGTCAATAGCTTCCTTGATCGGCATGACATTTGCGAGTGCGAAGAAAGCTGACTGAAGAATCGTGTTTGTGCGTTTGCCCATTCCGATTTCACGTGCTTTATCAATTGCGTTGACGATATAGAATTTTACGTCGTTATTCGCGATATAGCGCTTTGCTTCAGCGGGCATATGCTTTTCAATCTCCTCAGGTGTCCACTGGCAGTTGAGCAGGAATGTGCCGCCGGGCTTTACATCGTTGACAATCTTATATCCCTTAATTATATAGGAGGGATTATGGCATGCGACGAAATTGGCCTTTGTGATATAGTAAGAGCTTTTAATGGGCTTGTCTCCGAATCTCAGGTGAGAGATCGTCACGCCGCCCGTCTTTTTGGAGTCATACTGGAAATAAGCCTGTATGAATTTTTCGGTATGATCGCCGATGATTTTTATTGAGTTCTTGTTTGCGCCGACGGTTCCGTCTCCGCCAAGCCCCCAGAACTTACAGGATATCGTGCTCTTCGCGCTTGTGTCAGGCGAGGGCTTTTCCTCGAGAGAAAGACCGGTGACGTCGTCTACGATTCCGATTGTGAAGTTTGTTTTCGGCTTTTCGGACTTGAGATTTTCAAAAACAGAGAATATGCTGGAGGGAGGAGTATCCTTTGAGCCAAGTCCATAACGTCCTCCGCAAATTTTTACATCGCTGCCGCAGGCGTTGAGAGCCGCGACAACATCAAGAAAGAGCGGTTCGCCGATTGCGCCCGGTTCTTTGGTTCTGTCAAGAACGGCGATCTTCTTCGCGGTCTTCGGAATAGCCTCAAAGAGCTTTTCCGAGACAAACGGACGGTATAGACGGACTTTTACAAGGCCGACCTTTTCGCCGGCAGCGAGCATATAGTCGATCACCTCTTCGGCGACGTCACATATGCTGCCCATAGCGATGATAACTCTGTCGGCATCCGGAGCGCCGTAATAGTTGAAGAGCTTATAATCTGTGCCGATGCGTTTATTTACCTGATTCATATAATCTTCCACTATTGCGGGAAGAGCCTGATAATATTTATTGCATGCTTCACGGTGCTGGAAGAAGATATCTCCGTTTTCGGCGGAGCCGCGGAGAATCGGATGCTCCGGGTTAAGAGCTCGCGCACGGAAAGCGCGGACCGCATCCTTATCTATCATTTCTTCAAGCTCGTTATAATCCCAAACTTCGATTTTCTGGATTTCGTGAGATGTACGGAATCCGTCGAAGAAGTTGATGAACGGAACTCTGCTTTTGATAGTGGAAAGGTGCGCGACAGCGCCGAGATCCATAACTTCCTGCGGATTTGATTCCGCAAGCATTGCATAACCCGTCTGACGGCATGCGTAAACGTCTGAATGGTCGCCAAATATATTAAGCGCATGAGAGGCAACGCATCTTGCTGAAACGTGAATTACGTTCGGAAGAAGCTCGCCGGCTATCTTATACATATTGGGGATCATAAGAAGCAGACCCTGAGAAGCGGTATAGGTCGTGGTTAGCGCGCCGGCTGCAAGGCTGCCGTGTACGGTTCCCGCGGCGCCGGCTTCGGACTGCATCTCCATGACTCTGACTTTTTCTCCGAAAATATTTTTGAGCCCGGTGGCGGACCATGAGTCGGTCAGCTCAGCCATGACGCTCGAAGGTGTGATCGGATATATGGAAGCAACTTCGGTAAAGGCGTAGCTTACGTGCGCCGCGGCCGTATTGCCGTCCATCGATATCTTTTTTCTAGACATTTAAAAATTCCTCCTGAAAAGCAATCATACTTTTTGCCATATATTCTATAATAACATTATTCCCGTCGAATGTAAATATCAGAACCGTAAAAAAACAAAAATTAAAAAAAATTAACCGAATATTTAACATTTTACAGAGGTTTTATGCTATTATTCGAACAGTATAATTTAACAGCCGTTTAATAACTCGGCAATTCAATGATTATTTGATTGGCGTTTTATAATAAATAACGTTCAGGCGGAAAGGCATAAGCAAAAATGAAAAAGCTCTTCATCGTCTGCATGGCGGTAATCATATTATTTTCTGTTTATTCATGTGAAAAGACAGCATCCTCACCGTCCTCCATGCCGTCCTCATCCGAAACAGGCTCGACTCCGGCAACAGGCCTGACCGTGTCGCCGCTTATTAAGATCGCACCGAAATCCGGTTCAACTGTTCCTTCTCTGCGCTTTTTTACAATGGAAAACGGAATATTATATCTCACGGCGTTGGATGACGGATATGTCGCCGGATATTTTGAGCTTAGTTCAAAGCTGATTGCGGACTGTGTCATTAAAAAGGCCGACGCGAAAAGCGACACACTCTTCAAAACATTTTCTACCGGAAATCGGAAAGCAATATCTGTTTTCGGAGACGAAATATTCATTTCCGACCTGATGGGAGACACATATCAGGCCATGGATATAGGCAAGGCGGTTAATTTGAAAAATGCTTTGCTTCGTGACGACACTCAGTTCATATATGAAAACGATTCATATATACTTACCGATCTTATTGATCTGCAGCTTGACAGAATTCTTGCAAGAAAAGCAAATCTCGCAAATTATGCCGCTCTGATGACGTTATCAGCCGATGAAAAAAAGGTCTATTACGCGACCGGCTCAGACGGTAATTATACCGGGTACGCGTATTTCGATTATGGAAACAGCGAGGTGATAGGCGTCGGCATAAAAAATATGGCCTTTAATAAATTTGATGAGATTGCTCCCGGACGTGTACTTCTGACCGAGGATAAGCTGTCCGAGACGGTTTATACTTATGTAAACCTCGATTCCGGCGACACGCGATCGATTACGATTCCTTCTTCAACGTTATATTACGGATATCGCGCCGATTCAAACGGAAAATTACTTGTGGCATACACTTCTTCGGACACGTCTCATTCCGGCGGAAATATTGATATATATTCATTTTCAGATTGCAGACGCATAGCTTCCGTCGAGCTTAATGAATATAAAACGAATCCGGATATAGCGCTTACGCTCGACGGCAGATATGTTATTTTTTCCCGCTGGTCGCTTGACAATGACGATAAAGAGGGGGAGCTTATCTGTTACATTGACCTTTTGAATTTGATCAAATAAAATATACGCGCCGACGCACATTGTACGTCGGCACGTTTTTTTATAACCAAAAAAACAGAAGCCTTTTCACGGATTTTTATGGGATTTTGTTTGATAATTTAATACATTGTATATAGCTCCTAGTTTTTATTCTTGACATCACAACTTTAATTGTGGACAAATCATAAAATTATACCGTAGGGTATTTGCAGAAACAATCTCTGTATTTTATTAATTCTCAAAAACATATACGACAGTAAGGAAAGCATGAAATACAATTATTTCAATCAATGGATACTAAATTCCAAAATCAATAATTTGAGTTCGAAAACAGCATTTTTTAATAGACATTAACACTACAAAGAACGAAACGGGTTACGAATAAAAGGCTATATAATAATTTAAGCTGCAGCATTAAAAGGCATCGTTTTTCAGTAATATAGTGGCTTGTTACGAAGTTGATTTGTTCGAAATGTTCCGTATAATCTCTATCGTTCGTTGTAGTGTTAATTAAAAATGCCCGCCTAAATAAGAGAAAAGCTTCTGGTATATTGTTTTTTTTCTTATAAATAAAATTATTAAATTGCTGTTCTAATAATTACCGTTTTGATAAATTTCTCTCAGGGCTGCTTTTGAAATGAAGCCCGGATTTTTATATAACCTTGACGGGATATTGCGTTATCCGGTAAAAGCTGCATTTTAAATCAAAATTATGTCAATAATAACGTCCGTGATAACCTTTACGGAGATTAAAATGGACACAAACGAATTAAAACAGCTTTTAATAAACGAAAAAAATGCTTATATCTCGTCCGGCTCACTACATGATAAACGAATCGACGGACGAGAACTCCGGCTTTCGCTCGACCTTATACGCGGCGCATCGGTCTCCGCCGCAAAAAAGCGTGCATCGGGAATTATTCCCAATGCAATAGAGGCGGAATGCTCAGAAAAATTTTATTTATTTTACGGATCGTCGTGGGATATGCTTCAGAGAACCGATATCCGGCCTACAAAAAAGGCCGCGGCTTTTGCTGAAAGCGCGGTGCGTGCTTCCGGCGGAATTTTTGAAGAAGAGCTGTATCCTGTTTTTTTTGAAACGCTTTGTTCTTCCGGCTTTTTTTCATGCGCGGATGTCCGATCGGTAAAAAACTCGTTTGTCCGCGCCTTTGTTATATATTCGGCGGAAGCGATGGAAGAAGACGATGAAAAAAAGTTTTCATTGTGCGCTGATTCACTCAGAGCTTGCGGCGAATACGACTTTACAAAGCTCACCTCTGCGTTCGACCCATGCGAGAGAATACTGCGTTCCGATGCCGACGGAGTTTTCGCGGCTTCGGATTACGAAACACGCTCCCATATTCTGAGGAGTATAACGGAAGAAGCTTTAAAAGCGGGTGAGAATGAAGAAGATTGGCTTATCAAGCTGTATAAAGACGGTATTTCACCGCTTGAAACTGCATTTAAACCGCGAAACGGCTTCGGGTATTTTGTTATTCTGTACATTCTGTCCGCCGCCGTGTTTGTTACGGAGCTATTGCTGCTTTTAGCGGGCGGTTTGTATTTTTCAGGCACGGTTGTTTCTTTGCTCACAATACCGCTTTGTGTGATATCGGCGAAAACCGTTGCCGATCATATATACTCGCGTCTTATTCCGGCGCGTCCGATTCCGCGCCTCAACGCGTCGCATATCTGTGCGCATATCGACGAAATGCGTGTTGTTACAGTGACTACCGCGGTATGTGGAAGCAAAAAGGACGCGGAGGAGCTTATAAAACGCGCCGAGATGAATTATTTGTCTTCGGAAGAAGCGGGAGAAAAAACAGGCTGTTCTTTTTTCGGACTTCTTATTGATTTTCCGGAATCAAATAATGCTTATTCTGAAAAAGACGATGAAACGCTTGCTTTGTTGAAGGAAGGCATATCTCGCCTAAACAGACAATTTGGAGAAGCTTTTTGCCTGTTTTGGAGAAAACGGATATTTGATGAAACCGATAAAGTCTGGCGCGGATACGAGCGCAAACGCGGAGCTTTGGGCGAACTGATCAGATATCTGAGCGGCCGTGACGACACAACGATCGAATCGTTGGGAGAGAAAAGACTTGAAAACATAAAATACCTGATTACACTGGACGCAGATACTGAAATGATGTTCATGTCGGTATATTCACTCGTCGGCGCTATGGCTCATCCTCTCAATCGTCCTAAAATATCCGATGCGGGCGGCATAAAATACGTTAATGGCGGGTATGCGATAATGCAGCCGAAAATTTCTCCGGCATTATTTTCGTCTGCAAAAACACCTTTTTCTTTGCTCCAATGCGGAGCTGGCGGAGCGGATATATACCATACAGCTTCTTTCGATTTGTATCAGAGCCTGTTTGACCGTGGTGTTTTCTGCGGGAAAGGGATAATTGATATCGGTGCGGCGGCGGAGGTTTTGGACGGCTTATTTAAACCGGGAACAGTTTTAAGCCATGACATTCCGGAAGGTGCGTTTTTGTCCGCCGCGAAGCTGACAGACGTATCCTTTTTCGATTCTGTACCATCTGATACGGTTTCATATTTGAAACGTTCTCACAGATGGACACGCGGCGACATACAAAATTTGTGTTTCACAGGCAGGAAGCTTCGGAATAAGGACGGTAAAACAGTTATAAATCCGATATCGAAGGTTTACCGGCATGTTATGCGGATGAATGTTGTCAATTCGCTCGCTCCCGCTTTTTCAGCTTTCATTCTTATCATTTCACTTATACTTCCTCCGCGTGAAGCTGCGATATGCGCGCTTTTCGCGTTGCTGCCTTATTTGTTGCCTGTTATAGACGCATTCGTTTCTCAGCTTGCCGGTTCCGGAGCAGAGCCGTTTTTCAGAAGATTTTTTGTGTCTGCAATTTCCGGTGCATACCGCGCTCTTTTGAATATGTTGTACCGCATTTCAGCTCTCTTTGCCTCAGGAGTCAATTCCGTTGACGCAGCTTTTAGAAGCATATGGCGCATGGGAGTATCTCACAGGCGTCTTTTAGAATGGCATACCTTTGCTTCAAGCGAAAAAAGGCGCGGAGCGGCGACATATCTCAAAAATTATGTTTCATCAATAGCTTTCGGAGCGGTTATCGCCCTGGTTTCTCCTCTTTTCACCGTAAAATTATGCGGCATACTCTGCGCGGCGTTTCCGACTGTCGCTTATATCGCTTCACTGCCTTATATTAAAAAGAAAACAGTCTCCTCCGGCGATACCGCGATTGCGGAATATGCGGCGGATATGTGGAAGTTTTTTGATGAGAATGTCGGGCCGCAAACCGGACATCTGCCGCCCGACAATGTATCGTTATCGCCTGTCCGCGCCGTCGCGATGAGAACATCACCCACGAATATCGGAATGTATCTTGTTTCCTGTGCTGCCGCTGCGGATTTCGGTATTATTTCCTGGGACGACGCGGCATCCAGAGCTTTAAAAGCGCTTAAAACTGTATTAAAGCTTAAGAAATATAAGGGGCATCTCTATAACTGGTATTCGCTCGAAACATTTGAACCGATAGGAGGCGGATATGTTTCTTCTGTGGATAGCGGAAATTTAATCGCATGTCTTATCTCTCTCGCATCGGCGCTGAAAGACAATTCTCATTCTGCCGAATCGAAGGAAGCCGTGCAAATCGCATATGAAATGAGAGCAAATGCTGATTTCGGCGTTTTTCGTGATTCAAGACGTGCTCTCGTTTCTCTGGGAATTGACTCACGCACGGATAAATGTGACAAAATTCTCTATGATAAATTCATGAGCGAATCCCGGCTTGCGGTATATATCGCTGTCGCAGACCGCGACATTCAAAAAAGATATTGGTTTGCAATGGAAAGAACGCTTATATCCTCCGGTATGTATCTCGGGGCTGCTGCATGGTCAGGCACCGCATTTGAGTTTTTCATGCCAAGGCTTTTTCTGCCGACATATGAGAACAGTTTTACTGACGAAGCGCTTAAATTCGCGTATAACGAACAGTCGCTTTACAGAGTTACCCCGCCATATGCTTCTTCGGCATTTTCACAAGGCGTCTTCGGAATAAGCGAAAGCGGATATTTCGCCTTTGATTCAGAATTCAACTATCAATATCGCGCATTCGGCGTTCCCGCGCTTTCAATATCCAAGGCGCCGGGGAGCATGAGCCCGGTCATATCGCCTTATTCGTCGTTTCTGATGCTGCCTGAGGCCAAATCATCGGTTCTTTATAATTTAAGAAGACTTAAAAAGCTCGGTATGTATGGGAAATACGGTTTTTACGAGGCATACGACTGTGATCGGGACAGAACCGGAGGCGCCGCCATAATTTCATGTTACATGGCGCATCATATCGGAATGTCGATGACGGCGGCGGCAAACGCGGTTTTCGGAGATGTATTCGTAAAAAGGTTTATGGCGGACGACATGATGAGGAGCGCGTCGCTTTTATTGGCCGAAAGAGTACCTACAGACGCGCCTGTATACCGTTTGTCTCGCCGTTATCACACACATATTCCATCACCGGTATTGACCGCGAGACGGGCAGCTTCGGGCGTAGGAGGGTATGAACCCGCAGATCCGGCTTTGCCTCGGCTTTGGATTTTCGGCGGGAGCGGAACAATACTTTACGCGCCGGATAACGGAAATGTACGGGCATATCTGCGCAGCCGCTCTCTCGGTACAGTGGCTGTATGTCGTCCTGCACACGGTCAGTATACATTGTCAGGCGCTATTATATTGTATACGGGTTCCGGATCGAATTTTATTTCGTCCTCCACCCAGCCCGGTTCTAACGATGAAGTGAAGTGCAGAGAAGATATTGCAGGTATATCGATAAAAAAGAATTTAAATAATACGGGAGCGGACGCGGTGTTTTCATTTTCGGCAATGTCAAGCGCACAGGCCTTCATTTTAACCGCTTCCGGCTCGGGAAAGGGCGGCAAAGCGGAGATATGTGCGATGAGCTTTGACGCTGCTCTCTGCCAGGATAAAGAATTTTATTCTCATCCCGCTTTCGCGTCGCTTTTTATTTCAATTGAATCTCCGCGCCGGGGAGTTTATACAGCTGTTAAAAGACGCAAAAGCGACAGGAGCGTCGAATCCGCTTGCACTTTTGGTGCTATTGCCATAAACGGCATCGCCATTATAGATGATGAATTGTTTTGCGGAGACGAAATAATACGTGCTTCAGGAATTTCGGCGCTGCTTCCCACGACAGTCAGAGCAGCGGATAAAACATTCCCGTTTTATCCGGTCAGACCGCATATAATGATTAAGTGCCATGCTCCGGAAGTAAAATTCGTGTTAGCCTGCGGTAATACAGCGTCAGACTCTTTATATAATTATGACCGCGCGTACGCTTATCTGGAAAAGGATAAGATTGTATGTGAGACGGAACATCGGCGTCCCTGCCGCGTGATATCCGGGTCGCGCGGTACGGAAATGCGTGAAATGCTCGAAGCCACAACATATGCTCTCACGCATTTCCGCGTCATAACCGGAAAGAGTGATTCGGTCGGTACGCTTATGGAAAAAAGGATGCTCTGGAGCTTCGGGATATCAGGAGATTTGCCGATAGAATTAATCAGTGTGCCTACCACGGAAAGCACAGGGCTCAGCTTGAACGAAGAAGCTGCGGTTATATCTGCTATCAGAATAAAAAAAGAATGCGCGCTTATAGGTCATATTTATGATCTTGTGATTCTTATTCGCGAAAAGATCACATATTCATCTCCCGTTTCATCTGCTGTGAGAGGGATCATATCCGATGAAAAATGTGATCATCTCATGAATGTCAAGGGTGGAATTTTTGTTATCACCTCAGAATCCGGTGATACGGAAAAGCTTTTACAATCCGCGGCGATATACAGCGCCGGTAAAAAAACCGCTCTGCGGCCTGCTGTACTGAATTTGCGAAAAAAAGGATCCGACGACGGCGGAAGCTTTTTTATAACTGAATACGGTAATACAGACGGCTTTTCATGCGATAAATTTATCTTTGATAAAAAAGCCGAAAACAGCGGAGCATGGGCTCATGTAATCGCTGTTCCGGGCTTCGGGACAGTGATGACAGCGACATCGCTCGGTTACACATGGCGATCCAATTCACAGCAGCAATGCCTAACCATGCGTTCCGGCGGTCTCTGGGGAGACGATGAAATTTCGGAGAAGCTTTATTTATGTTTTGACGGCGATGCGTATGATCTTATAAAGCTGTCATCACGTGTCGTGTATTCCTGCGGGCTGGCGGAATACTTTGGACAGGCGGACGACATATCGTACAAGGTTTCAGTGACTGTTTCGCAGAAATGCATGTTTAAAATGATTCGAGTCGCGCTGAAATCAAATAAACAAAATTCTGTAAAGCTTATTTATTCCTTCAATCCTTCTCTCGGTTCCTCGCCCGAAGGAGTCGTGACCTTTATTGATAAAGCTTCATATGCGGTATACGAAAGAACTCTGTCAACCTCAATTAATCACGGCGGATTGTTTTTAAAAGCACCTGATAATTCCGAATATTTCGGTTCAGGAGCGATAGCCGGATGCGGTGCCGGCGTATCAACTCAACTTAAAATTAAAGAGGATGCATCGGCCGCAGCCGTCTTTTATCTGGGTTCATGCGAGGCGGAGACGTCCGGATTAAGCGAAAGGCATATCAAATACCTTGATTCTATTACCGGTGCTTCGGTTTTCGGACATGTTCTGGCGGAAACAAGAAACTTTTTACTCGGATTTCTACCGCAGAACACGCCTGTTGATTCTGTCGGAACCATGGCAGGTTCGGAAGCAAACGCTTATCTTTGCTTTCGCAGCTTCTGGGTTTCATATCAGGCAGTCGTATGCCGCTTTTTTGCGCGTTCGGGTTTGATTCAGTCGAGCGGGGCGTACGGTTTCCGTGATCAGCTTCAGGATTGCCTTTTGTTTATCGAAAAACGTCCGGAATACGCGGCACGCATGATATTACGTGCGGCTTCACATCAGTTTATCAAAGGCGACGTAATGCACTGGTTTCATATTATGCATACATCCGAAGGGAATCCGGTATCCGCGGGGATCAGGACGATGTGTTCGGATGATTATATGTGGCTTATTTACTGCGCCTGTGAATATATCGAGAAGACGGGAGACAGTTCTTTGCTGGAAACAAAAGCGCCATTTTTATCTGCTCCGCCGCTTACAAACGTTGAAACGGAAAGATATATTGTCTGTACTGAAAGAAATTCTTCCGCTTCAGTTTTGGATCATCTCACGTCGGCGGCTGAATTATTTATCGAGCGCGGTGTCGGAACTCATATGCTTCCTCTCATGTTTGGCGGAGATTGGAATGACGGAATGGATATGGTCGGACGAAATGGCGGAGAAAGCGTATGGCTTGCGTTTTTCGGAGCGCTTTGTCTTCAAAGACTGTCAAAAGTCCTTGTGTTGGACGATCCGGCAAAGGCAAAAAAATACCATTTATATGCTATGGAGCTGCTTGACAGCGCCGATAAAGCATATAACGGCAAATGGTACGGCAGGGCATATCACGGTAACGGTGAAGCGGTAGGCTTCGATCTGTCTTTATCGTCGGAATGTTCGATCGACCTTATTCCTCAGGTTTTCGCGGCATTCTGTTATGCCGAAATTCCGGAATACAGAAATAAGGAATCGCTTCGTAGAGCGGAAAGTGCGTTAATTAGTGCATATGACTGTCTTTCCGGTCCCGGTATGTGTTCGTTAAAGCTTTTTACGCTTCCTTTTTCGGAAACGACTGATAAAAATCCCGGTTATATCTGCGCTTATCCGCCCGGAGTGCGTGAAAACGGAGGACAATATACTCATGCATCAGTGTGGCTCGCGCTTGCTTTTCTGAGGCTTTCGGAATATGTAAACCCATCTTTAAAATTCGGGGAGATGTCCGAACGTATTTTATACTCGCTCTCACCGACAAGGTCGATGTTTTGCTGTCCCGGATACCGGATGGAGCCGTATGTACTTTGCGGCGATGTATATTCCGGACCATTCAGAGAGGGAAGAGGAGGCTGGAGCTGGTATACGGGCGCCGCCGGATGGATGGCAAGGACTTTTGGGCTTTCTGATGAAATTCGAAAAAAAGGCAAAACACCAAGCAACAAGCCGTTTAAATTCTAAGGGCTTTTGTTAAATTTTTATGGGACAAAACGGCGCCGCCTTGCTGTAAAAACAGGGCGGCGCTGTGGTTTTTTATAGCGAGATCAATAATGCTGCGTATCGAGCGTTTCAGAAAGCCGGTTGGGAAGTTCAAGGTTTTGCGCTTTAATCCGAAATCCTTCGCCTGACAATAACATTCATTATAACGTTTAATGAATTTTGATAGGTATTATAAGCTTTTATCCCTCGTATGTCGGATTTATTTCGGCCATACTGAGTGAAATGTTGAGATTGCCGTTTAAAACTCTCAGGCTGTCTATGAATTCCTTCTGATCTGTTTCTTCTGCCAGCATAATGCGATAGGTGACCTCGAAAACCGTTCCGAAATCAGTCGATTTAATTCTGATGAGCTTGTATGATTTTGTATACTTTGCAAGCACTTCATCGAAAAGCTCGTTGCAGCTTAAATTTTCTGGAACGATAATCTTGAGCTGCATATGCATATTTTTCGGGTTGATCTGTTTTATCAGGTGTTCGGCAAGTAAGATGGCGGAAAGAAAAACGGCGAATATAACGGAATAACCTAGATAACCTATTCCACATCCAAGACCCACGGCGAGAGCAAAGAACGCGTATGCGATATCAAGCGGCTCACCTGGAATGCTGCGGTATCTGATTATTGAGAATGCGCCTGCGACACTGAACGCACGGGCGATATTGTTTCCGATCAGCATAATTATAATTGAAATAATTACGGGAAGAATCATAAGAGTAAGAGAGAAGCCGGCTTTGTTAATTGATTCGCGGTGTGTGAAATTATATACAAGCGCGGAGATTCCGCCCAGAGCGAACGAGACAAGCATTGTTATTATAACAGAAGTCGCGTCGATGGCACTTGTGAAATACTGGGCGAACAGGAAATCGAGCATATTATAAACCATACCTTTCGTTTGAACCGGAAACGAACCTTTTATACTCGTTTCCGTATTTGGAATAGCCGTTGCGATATATATGAGCTTCTGACAAAAGCCTGGCAAGTCCGATAGGGACAGAATTTGAAAATTTTATTTCCATGAGCATTTCATCATCAGAAATGAGCGGGATTCCTCCGCTTTCCCTGACCGGTGACGGATCGTCGCGGCAGGAAGTGATATCATAATCAAATGTTATTCTTACATCGGGATTATCGCAGGAAAAAAATGCAATCCTTTTATAATCTATCCTGACGGACGGACGTACATCATTGACAAGAATAAACTGCATAAGCTCTTTGGAAATCTGGTTGAAAAGATAATCATCCCTGGGCTTTGGCATGACGCCGGTCAGAAATGATTCCGCCTCTCCCAGCGGTAAAGTTATCCTCCGTTTCGAAACTATACCGTTAAGCTTTTTTTTCATCTCCACAAAAACAGGATCGTCTATTGATTTGGGCTGTGAATAAAATCTCATCCTGAGCTTTTCCTTGAAATAAGGATCGGACACGGAATGTCGGATAATGTTATTTCCGGGCGTATCATAATAAATATTTGCGACAAAATATCCGTCTGACGAAGTGCAGTAATCGTCCGGGCGGGCGAAGGTTTGTATATAAGGAAGTATTGTTTCGTATTTGCTCCGGTTAATAAGATATTTATATTCGCGCCGTACAAAGGATGTCAAGAACATTTTTATTGACCTGGTTTATTATTTTTAATTTATATTTTATTATTTTTTTTGTTCTGTTTTTATATGTGAAAGAGGGTTTTCCTCAAGTGCATTCTTGATCTGCAACGAGCTGACATGCGTATATATCTGGGTCGTATTAAGCTGCTCGTGTCCGAGGATGTCCTTGATGGTACGGATATCAACCTTTCCGGTATTATACATCAAGGTCGCGGCTGTATGGCGCAGCTTGTGAACGGAATATCCCTTCCCGGACAGCCCGGCTGCGTTTATGTATTTGTATACGAACCATTGAACCGTCTTGACCGAAATGCGCCGTTTATTGCGGCTGATAAAAAGAGCGTTTTTATCTCTTATATCAGGTATTGAGGCGCGAAAATCAAGGTATTTCGAAAGCGCGTCGCGGCATGCCCCGTTGAGATAAACCGTGCGTTCCTTATCACCCTTGCCAATTACGGTGACCTGAGTAAGGTCGGTTGTTATGTCCGACAGCGATATGCCGCAAAGCTCGCTGACGCGGAAGCCGCAGTTTAAAAAAAGTGTTATAATCGCATAATTGCGAACTGAATTCTTGTCTCCGGCTTCTTCAGATTCGCCAATGGCATCAAGAAGCCCGACGCTTTCTGTTTCGGTAAGGAATTTCGGCAATGGCTTTCTGTGTTTCGGGGTTTCGATGTCCTTTGCCGGATCCTTTTCTATCAATGATACTTTAACGCGCAGATATTTGTAAAACGATCTTATCGCACAAATTTTTCTTGCCCGCGTGCTGCCGTTGTCGTGCTTTGTGTCGGCGAGATAAGCAAGGTATGAATATATGTTCGAGGATGTAACGCTTTTGACATTCTCTATGGTAAGCATCTTAAGAGACGCTGTTTCTTTATCGACTCCTTTTATAAAAACGAGATAATAGCGGAAAAAGCCCGAAAGGTCGTAATAATATTCACGAACCGTTTTTTCCGAGCATCCCTGTATAGTCCTTTTATAATTGAAGAAATTCAACATGAATTCCGGAACATTGTCAAAGCTCAATATCCGCACCACACATCATAATAATCTAAGCGTCGGTTCTGTTTGCCGGGATGCTGCTTTTTATATTATTAACTCGGCATTTATTAAAACGGCAATTAAATAAGTCTTGTTTTATAAGAGAGAAAGACCCTGAAATATAGATATTTTACTTACATTGTGAGTTACAAGTGAACCATAAAAATACCATTATTTCAATTCCGTCATAACAGAGTACAGTATATCAAAAAAAAAGCTGTTTGTAAATCGGTAAAGCGTGAATTTTTACATTTCCCTTATTGAATGAATGTATATCGAGGTGTATAATATTACATAATGACTAAGAATTTCCTCATGTGCGCGCTTATCGCCTTCACTATACGGGCAGCACATGAATTTTTAATTTGAAGGAACCTCTAGTAACTGATAATCACAACAAAATCAGAAGCAGATATTGCTGTTGCACAATTGATTTAAATACGATGATTTGAAAATTCGGTTTTTAGAGGTTGCCTTGATTAACTTGCATGTAACAATACTGAATTGCTGTATTGCTTTTTTGCCTAATCCGCATTTACATTTGAAAGGATATTATATGTTAAAATCTGATATCGGCTTTATTCTGAAAACGCTTCTCTTCCAGATAGTGCTTTCAATTTTCGGCAACATGATGGCTTTAGGCACACTATCATATGATCCTCTTATGTTCGCCGGCGGAATCATTATGGCGGGGCTTTATATTTACCTGGTATATTCAATGTATTGGAAAAAAGGAGCGGAACGCTGTATAAACAAAGAGGCCGGGCTGCTTGGTGCGTTTAACGGGTTGCTTCTTATTCTGATAGCCTCTGTTCCGACTATAATAATGGCGACTGTCGCTTGCTCGGGCCCGCTTGTTTACACCGACGGAAATCCTACCTCTAAATTTGCCGTCTTTCAAATCATGTGCCTTGCTCTGACAGGGCAGTATCGCGGCATAATTCAGGTAATATATCCAAATATATTAATTGAAGGAATATCAAGCACGCCAAACGCCATACAGCCTTTAGCTTATCTTTTCAGTGTTATTCCCGCCATTGTCGCCGGCGGAACGGGATATTATCTCGGATTTCGTGATATCAGCATTTTAAAGCTTCTTGGCATCAACATAAAACCTGCAAATAATGGAGATAGATAATAAAAAATAACCAAAACTTGTTTATCCGGTTATTTATTTGCGTTTGACAAAATATCATTTTATAAAAGGGGTGATATTTTGACACACGTAAATGCTCCGCAGCTTAATATACATAAGCTCAGACATCCGAATCGGGTTTATGCATACAGGGCCACGGCAATGATATTCCTGTTTATGCTCATAGCGATTGCTTTTGCCGCGGCAGGATATTTTATAGTTTTTCATTTTCTTGACGGCACATCTGATGTCTGCAGGTATGATCCGTCGCAATATGTTTCAGAGAATAGTCGGGGATTACTTTTTTCACCTTCGTTTTCGCCGCGTTGTGTGATAATCGACGCAGGGCACGGAGGAGCGGACGGAGGAGCCCGCGGCGTTACCGGCGTCGAAGAAAAGGATATTAACCTTGCTTTATCGTTAAAAACGGCATCTTTTTTAAGAATGTACGGGATAAATGTACTGCTGACTCGCGAAACCGATCAGATGTTAAATATTCCGGGAGCAAAAAGCCGAAAGCTTTCCGATGTTACCGAGCGTGTGAAATTTTGCAGAGAAAACCCAAATAATGCCTTTGTCAGCATACACATGAACAAGTATCCTCTTGAAAGCTGTCGCGGGCTTCAGGTGTTTTATTCCGCAAATGCGCCGGAAAGCAAGCTGTTGGCGGAAATGATAAAAAACACTGTGACCTCGTCGATTCAACCGGATAATAACCGTACCTGTAAAAAAGCGGGAGACAGTATTTTTGTACTTGACCGCATAGAGACCTGCGCCGTGCTTGTGGAATGCGGGTTTTTATCCAACTACGAGGAATCTCGCCTGTTGCAGAGCGAAGCGTATCAAAACCGGCTCGCGTTTGTGCTTGCCGCGGCGATAAGAAATTATTTATACACAGAAAACTGATTATAGGGGAATTATAAATGGCTGCATCGCAAAATTCTCAAAAAGAAAAAACGGTATATGTCTGCACCGAATGCGGTTGTGTCCACGAAAAATGGGGCGGTAAATGCAGGGAATGCGGAGCGTGGAACACGCTTGAAGAAGAGGTGCGGGCGCCTGTTTCCAAAAGCTTGTCAAGCGTGTCTTTAAAAAATGGCAAAAAAAGCATTTCTCTTAGTATAATAGACCGGCTTGCCGCTTCGGAAAGCCGCATTTCAACCGGAATTTCGGAATTTGACCGTTCTCTCGGAGGCGGGCTCGTATCTTCCGGTGTCGTACTGCTGTCCGGAGAACCTGGGATAGGAAAATCGACACTGCTTCTTCAGATAGCCGGTAAATGCTTCGACAGAAAAATATTGTATGTTTCCGGTGAGGAATCTCTTTCGCAGATCAGGCTTCGCGCCGACAGGCTTGGTATAGAAAACGATAAGCTCTTCATTTTTTGTGAAACAGAGCTTGACGTGATAATATCGGAGATAAGGGAGCTTAAACCGGATATTCTGATTGTCGATTCAATCCAGACTATGGCGGATGCCGGATTATCATCTTCTGCCGGGAGCATAACGCAGGTCAGACAAGCTGCTTCCGCCTTTATTTCAGAGGCAAAATCTTCGGATATCGCGACTGTATTGGTCGGACATATAAATAAAGACGGAGCGATTGCCGGGCCGAAGCTTTTGGAGCATATGGTTGACGCCGTCCTTTCCTTTGAGGGCGACAGATCAAAGGCATATCGTATAGTTCGCGCCGTAAAAAACAGGTTTGGCAGCACAAATGAAATAGGTATGTTTGAAATGACTCGCTCCGGGCTTTCCGAAGTTTCCGATCCCAGCCGCAGACTTATCGAGGACAGTCCGCGTAACGTATCGGGCTCCTGCTCCGTGTGTGTGATGGAGGGCACTCGTCCGATTATTGCCGAAGTGCAGGCACTTGTGACAAAATCTCCTTTTCCGGCGCCGAGACGTCTTGCGAACGGCATAGATTATAACCGGATGTCGCTTTTGATTGCCATTCTGGAAAAGCGGCTCGGATTAAAATTCTTTGATCGCGATGTATACATAAACGTGACCGGTGGAATGAGGCTTGACGAAACTGCGACTGATCTCGGAATTGCCGCGGCAATGATATCCAGTCTGAGAAACATAAGATTTGCTGACAATCTTATAGCTATCGGCGAATTGGGACTTGCAGGAGAGGTGCGCATGGTTTCGTCTATTGAAGCGAGAATAAACGAAGCGGTAAGAATGGGCTTTGACCGTATCATACTGCCGTTCCGCGGTCTGCAAAGCCTTGAAGCTGTTTCGGGAAAGGAAAAGCTCGTCGGCGTAAAAAGCATATACGAACTTGTCTCGGTCATTACACAATCCGGTGTTGTCGAAAACCCGGCGGGAAACAGCGATATGGATAAGCAGGAATAAAATGAACAGCCATTGATATAAAAGGAAGTGAAAACAATGAACAATAAATCAAAGGAATTAACTGCAAAAAACACATATGAATTTGGCGATCTCTGTGAAATAATGAAGCTGCTGCGCGCTCCCGGCGGCTGTCCGTGGGACAGAGAACAGACGCACAAGTCTATCCGTACAAATTTAATAGAAGAAGCATATGAGGCGGCCGAAGCAATCGATATCAACGATGATAAGCTGCTGTGCGAGGAGCTTGGCGACTTGATGCTTCAGACAGTTTTTCACGCTCAGATGGCGGATGAAGCAGGCGAATTCAATATATCGGATGTAATTAACGGTATTTGTAAAAAGCTTATAATAAGGCATCCGCATATTTTTTCAGACATTTGTGTAAACGGTTCAGCCGATGTCCTGAGAAACTGGGATAAAATAAAGTACGAATCTAAAAAACTCAATCCTGCCGAAACGCTTGACGCGGTATGCACGGCGCTCCCGGCGCTGATGCGTGCCCAGAAACTCGCAAAGAGAGCGGAAGCTGCCGGAGGATATATAAGCCCGTATGAAAAGCGTAAACTTTCGCCGGACGACACGGCAACAAAAGCTTGTGAGCTCGGAGAGAGGCTGTTTGAGCTTGCTCAAGAAGCGCGCGCATACGGAGTAGATGCAGAGGAAGCTCTTGAGGTTTACAATAAAACTTTTGTGCATAAAATTAAAAATACTTTATAAGTTATAAAACAGCATTATTAAAAAGGCAATTTAAACACTTTTATATGAGATAAAAGTCGACAATTACCGCTTTTAATAATGGTTTTATATTACTCGCAATTCAAGAAAAAGACTTATTTAACAGCATTTTTCTCTTACATTCTGTATTTATTCAGATGCCACATCGTAAAAATAAAAAAAATCAATAAAAGCTATTGACTTTTTTAAAAAAAGTGGTACATTATAGTATGCATATTATGTTAACAAACAGAAAGTGAATAAGAAATGAACAAGAAAGAATTAGTTACCGCTGTTGCGGAAAAATGCTCAGTTACAACGGAGATCGCATCCTCATGTGTGAATTCCGTATTTGCTACGATTGAAGACTCACTTAATTCCAGCGAAAAAGTTACCATATTCGGCTTCGGTACGTTTGAAACAAAACACCGCGCAGCCAGACGCGCAAGAAACATTAAAACAGGAGAGGTCATTGACGTACCCGAAAAGGATATTGTTTCATTCAAACCCTCCAAATCGATCAAAACCGTAAAATAATGCGCCTTGATAAGTTCTTAAAGGTATCGCGTCTGATTAAGCGCCGCACCGTTGCAAACGACGCCTGCGATAAGGATCACGTTAGCGTAAACGGGAAGCAGGCAAAACCCTCCTGTGATGTTAAGGTCGGAGATATAGTCGAAATCACATTCGGAGAAAAGGCTGTCCGCGTGAGAGTGCGTGATATATCTGAGCATGTGCTCAAAGCGGATGCGGCCGGACTTTATGAAATAATTCAGTAATCATTCATTTCAATAAACTCACGGCGGTTTGAACAAAAGGAATACAGAGAAGCGTTGCGTCATAGAATTATAAAAATATTATAATTCGGAGACGCATTATGAGTATAAATTCGATAAACTCCAATTCATCTTCTTCGCATATGACCGTTACGATCACTGACCGAGAAAAGCTCCGCACCGACGGAGTCACTGATATAAAGAGCTTTAACGAAGACGAGGTTATTCTTTGTATTACCAACGGATTCCTTTTCATCGGCGGCAGCGACTTGAAAATTGAAAAGCTTTCGGTCGAAACAGGAGAAGTTGCCGTCACCGGCAGCATTGATTCCGTTTTCTTTTCACAGGGAGTCGAAACGAAGCAACGCGGTCTTTTCTCTCATCTGTTCAAATGAATCCAATTTCGCAGTTTTCTTTATCGGCAGGCACGCTGTTTTTTATTTATTCCGTCGTCTCGGGATTCTTTTTCGGATTATGCTATGAAATCATACGTATTTTAAGGCGTGCCATTCCACATGCTGACGCTGCCATTGCAATTGAGGATTTCATATTTTTTGTATTTATGTCCGCGGCGTTTGCAATTCTCGTTTTCAGCGCAAACAGCGGCGAGGTAAGAGGATATGCGCTTATTGGATCTTTGATCGGAGCATGTATTTATTTTGCTACGCTTGGCCGGCTGCTGACGCTTTTATCCGAGGCGATAATTTCTCTGGTAAAAAGAATTTTCGCTTTCCTTACAAAAAAGCTATTAATTCCGGCCTTAAAGGCTGTAAAAAACGAGATAATCAAATTGCATAGTATTTTGATACGCCTCCGTTCCCGCCGTTTGGGACGCGCATTTATTCATGATGCTTCGCATGGGTTTCTCTCCGCTTCAACATCAAGAAAATTGAAATTCGCTTTGACAGAATCCGGCGTGGTTCAAAAAAAAAGAATTGAGAAAAAAACACAAGAAGGAAAATGAGATGAAGAAATCAAGCTTTTTTGCGCGACTTTCTATATTGGCCATATTCTTTTTTCTGCTTGTCTCTATTGCGCAAATGCGTGTCAAGCTGATAAAGCTTCGGGAGACCGAGGCCGAGCTGACATTGCAAGCCGCATCTATTAATCTTTCGATTGAAGAGCTCAACGACAAGCTGACTTGGCCATTCAACGAAGAAACAATTAAACGCTTCGCGCGCGAAAAGCTTAATCTTCGCGATCCCGGCGATATTCTGTACGCCAGCGATCTTCCGAATTAAAAAAATGACAATAATAAATAACGCAGAAATATTCACATCATCAACCCGGGACAGCAAGCCTTTCATCGGATATGTTGTATTCGATGAAGGCAAAATCACCGAAATAGGCTCAGGTAAATATCCGCGCTCCGCTAAAACGCCGGATGAGATCGTGGATGCCGAAGGCGCGGTGCTGCTTCCCGGGCTTATTGATGCCCATACGCATTTAGGGACGATAGGCGATTCACTCGGATTTGAATCAGACGATATCAATGATATTAACGATCCTGTCGCTCCTCAACTTTCGGCCTTGGACAGCGTAAATCCTTTTGACCGTTGTTTTCGCGATGCATATGATGCGGGAATAACAACGGTATATACCGGTCCCGGCAGCGCAAGTCCGATCTCCGGAAACTTTATAGCTATTAAGACTTTTGGCCGGCGTGTTGATGACATGATATTAAAATCACCGTGTGCGATGAAATTTGCCCTCGGTGAAAACCCGAAGCAAAGCTATCATGAAAAAGAACAAACGCCTGAAACACGCATGGCTACCGCGGCTCTGATTCGCGAGGCATTGAAAAAAGCGCGCAGATATAAAAAAGATCTGGATGCTGCGGCTGCGGACAATGAGCTTGACCCGCCTGATTTCGACGCCAAATGCGAGGCACTTCTGCCTGTGCTTTCCCGAGAAATTCCCGTACATATACACGCGCACAGAGCGGACGATATATGCACTGGAATACGTATAGCAAAAGAATTTGGGCTTGATTATTCGATCATCCATTGTACAGAAGGCCATCTTATATCTGAAATTCTTAAATCCGAAAGCACGAAAGTAATGTGCGGACCTTTGTTATGCGACAGATCGAAGCCAGAGCTGTATTCACTGACTCCATCCTCCGCCGGAATACTTGACAAAGCGGGAGTGAATGTCTCAATTATAACAGATCATCCGGTCATTCCCGTTCAATATCTGATGTTATGCGTCTCACTTGCGGTGAAGAACGGCATGGATAGATTTTCAGCGTATAAAGCTGTCACTATAAATCCGGCCCGTCTCTGCGGAATCGATTCTCGTGTCGGAAGCATAGAAATCGGAAAAGATGCAGATCTGGTCCTCTTCAACGGTGATCCGCTGGATATATTTACAAAGGTTATCGCCGTATATATTGACGGCAGAAAAGTAAAATAAATGAGAACGATAAAGGAAGAGACAATCATTGCCGCTGTTTCCAAAATGCTTGCCGATATTAATTATTCTCTTTCCCCGGATGTATGCCGCGCTGTTGCAAAAAGCGAGCATAGTGAAACTAACCCCACGGCGAAAAAAGTGCTTGGTAAACTGATCGACAATATGACATGCGCTCATGAAGAGAATGTACCTATTTGCCAGGATACCGGGATGGCAGTCATTTTTCTGGAAATAGGGACAGGCGTGAGAATAGATTCGCCCCATTCTATGCAGGAAATATGCGATATTGCTACGGAAAGAGCATATACGCGAAATTTCCTGCGCCTTTCTGTTGTCGCAGATCCTTTAAGAAGAGTGAATACACATACGAATGCACCCGCTGTCGTATATACAGAGCTTGTGGCCGGCGACATTTTTAAAATCACCGTATCACCGAAGGGCTTCGGAAGTGAAAATATGTCAAAAATAAAAATGTTCACTCCGTCTGCCGCCGAAGATGATATAATAAATTTTATCGTCTACACTGTTTTCGGAGCCGGCAGTAATCCGTGCCCGCCCGTTGTGGTTGGAGTAGGAATAGGCGGGACGTTTGATTATTGCGCTGTACTGGCAAAAAAAGCTCTTACTATTCCGCTCGATGTTCCGAATCCGGATCCATTTTATGCGGAAATGGAACAAAAAACTCTGGACAGGCTGAATACGCTTTGCATTGGGCCACAGGGCTTTGGCGGAGATACAACCGCGCTTGCCGTTAAAATTCTCCCATATCCCACTCATATTGCCGGACTTCCGGTCGCGGTCAATATCAACTGCCACGTCTGTCGTCATATATCAAAAGAAATATAGAAGCTAAAACGAGAGCAATTCATTATTAACTCGGCATTTAAATAAGTACCTCTTAAAGAGAGAATTACCAGAGCCTTTTCTCTCTTTTAACTGTAATTATTTAAATGCCGAGTTAATAAATATTACCGCTTAAAAAGAGAAAAACTCTGATATATGGGTTTAAAATCGTATTATCAACATATGAAAGAAAATAAAAATTTCATATAAAAATTTTAAAAATCCACAAAAATAATGCATTTAGATGTTCCCAATTATATATAAATGTGCTATAATATAGTCATAGGAAAGGAGAACAATATTAAGCATATCCCAAAACATTAATAAGGAGCATAGTGTTATGAAAACAAACTTCGTACTTCGCAGATTCGATTTATCGGACAAAGTTCGTGACCAAATCACCAAAAGAATCAAAAGATTCGACCGCTTTTTCCCCGAAGATACAGAGGTGATTATCACGCTATACGAAGAAGGCAGCCAGGAGGTTGCTGAGCTTACTATTTATGACACGGGCACCTTCTATCGAGCGGAACAATCCGCTGACGACGTGTTGACCTCTATTGACAGTGCAATTGACGTAATTGAAGGCCAGATCAGAAAATACAAAACTAAGCTTGAAAAACGCCTCCGTGTCGGAGCGTTTGATACATGTTCTGACGAGGCGGCTGAGTTTGAAGATGATATTAAAATTACAAATATCAAAAAATTCATTTACAAGCCGATCAGTCCCGAGGAAGCAGTGCTTCAGATGAATCTTGTTGGGCATCAGTTTTATGTATTTAAAAATGAAGAAAACGACAAGATCTGTGTAGTATATAAACGCAATAACAGCGAATATGGTTTAATCGAACCAATCGAATAAAATAATATTTATGCCGCCGCATATATTGTGGCGGCATATTTTATTAGCTCGAGATACTTTCAGGATATGGTTGAAAAAAAGATTAACGAGAGTTATAATAATAAAATCAATAAAGATCTTAATTTATCGGTATTACTTGATATATAATGTCTACAATGAAAAAGGTTTTCATCTGGTACGGAATTTACGAATATGTATAAATATTATTAGAACGGATAAATATAATGGGAATATGTTATATCGTCGGAGCGCTTAAGGACGAATGCAATTTTATAAAAAAACATAATGATATTGTGATTGCCGCAGATGCCGGGCTCATATCAGTTCGTGCCTCCGGGATCGAACCTGATCTCGTTGTCGGCGATTTTGATTCTCTTGGCCGGCTTCCAGATGGTATATCATACATCCGTCATCCCGTTATGAAGGACGAAACAGACATGCTTCTCGCTGTAAAAGCCGGTGAGGAACGGGGATATAAAAAGTTTTTGATATTCGGAGGACTGGGAGGAAGAACCGATCATACCTTCGCGAATATTCAGACATTGTGCTATATTTCAGAACATGGCGGAGCCGGATGCCTTATAGGTAAAGGTGAAGCAATGACTGTTTTTTCAGACAATATTTTAAAATTTGATAATTCATTTACAGGAACGGTGTCGGTTTTTGCATACGGAGGCATTGCATACGGAGTAACGCTTAATGGCATGAAATATCCTCTGAACGAAGCGACGCTCGTTCCCTCGTTCCCGATAGGTGTCAGTAATGAATTTGTTGCCGACGGTTCCGTAACGGTTAAAAAAGGCAGCCTTCTTGTTATGTGGCAATCAAGACATTATGCTTTTCCGGAAGGAGTATAATAGGGTCTTCAGATTTATAATTATAATAAGATAAAATCAGGAGTAAAACGGTATGATAATAAATTTTGATTCTATAGCGCCTAAATCTGTAATGAATTTCAAGGGCGGGAAAAAAGAAGTTGTTCTCAGTATATATGAAGACGACGCCAATAAAATATTACGCGGCGTTCTTTCCCCTGGCGCTTCGATAGGAATGCACACTCACGAAGCCGACAGCGAAATCATGTATATAATAAGCGGGAAGGGAAAGCTTATTAACGGAGATTCAGATACTCCGGAGAATGCCGCACCAGGGACATGCCATTACTGCCCGAAAGGCTGTTCGCACAGTCTAATTAATGACGGAGAAACAGAGCTTGTGTTTTTCGCGGTTATTCCCGGAAGGAAATAAATATATTAATTTTCACATAAAATTGTAAAATTTTTGCCGTTCCAAAGCATTTGATAGCCCTTAAAAGTCGTAAAAAGCAGAAATAATGTCGAAATATGTTGCTTTTTTATTAATGGGAAATAATGGCACTTATAATTAAAAGCTATATAAGTAAAAAAGTGTCATATAATTAACTTTATAGCATAATGAGCAATTGGGCTGTCTTCAAATATTAGTAAAAGTAACTGTATCTCTTGTATTATATGTAAATAAAAATCAAATATTATAACTCTATAACTTTATACAATATTGCAAATGTTACGGATATTTAAATTATCTTGTCCCCAAATGATTATAAAACGGAAGTGAAGGTATGAATGATTTAATTGAAATAAAAAACGCACGAATACATAACCTCAAAGGCGTTGATGTGAAAATACCTCGCGGTAAGCTTACGGTCATTACCGGAGTGTCGGGAAGCGGAAAATCGAGCCTTGCTTTTGACACGCTGTATGAAGAAGGAAGACGGCGATATCTGATGTTTTCGGGTATGCAGCTTACTGCTGACAGCGTTTCGACCTTTGACAGTATTAGCGGATTATCACCCACTGTCGCTGTCGAACAGCGTATTATTCGTCAGTCAAATCCGAGAAGTACAGTCGGCACACGGACAAGCCTTTCGGCAATGCTTGCCGTACTTTTTGCATCCTATGGTAAGCGTGAATCAAAATACGATGATGGAATGCCTCTTGCAATGAATATGTTTCAGAAATTCTCTCCGGCTGGAATGTGTCCGAAATGTCTTGGTGTAGGTAAATATAAGAAAATTAACGAGGAAGCTATATACGGCGATACGGCAATTGCTGTAAAGGATGTGCTTGAGGGTAAGCTTCATAAGATTCCCACATGGGGAAACAGAATTGCTGATTATTACAAGCATCTCAGTGTATCACCCGACCAGACGCTTGCATCACTTACTTCAGAACAATTTATAGCATTGAAATACGGCTCACCTAAAACACAGTTTACCGGAGTAAATTCCTATGTCCCTGTAGGTGACCATACATATGCCAGTGTAGAAAACCCCTCACCGAGACAACGTTTATTTTTATATTCCCGTATTTATGCCGAAGAAATTTCATGTCCGAGATGTGGAGGAAGCGGGCTTGGAGAAATGGCTACTCATACCACCATCGGTGGTAAAACGATTGCAGAGCTTGAAAACATGTACATCAGTGAGCTGCGGGATTTTTTGGTTGATTTAACAAGCGAACAAATTTCTCAGCTGCATAGGGAAATTATTACGAAATTAGATTGCATAATGGATGTGGGTCTACATCATCTTTCGCTTTCACGTCCTGTTCCTACACTTTCGGGCGGTGAAATTCAACGGCTTTTTCTTGCAAGCTACATCATAACTGAGATGGATTCAATTATATTTGTCTTTGATGAGCCAACAATCGGTCTACACGAGATTGAAAAGGAAAAGCTGATTTCCATTATTAAACGACTTGTGGAGAGAGGAAACACGGTTGTTGCGGTTGAGCATGATGAAAATTTTATGCGTGCTGCCGATTATATTATTGATCTCGGTCCCGATGCCGGTATAGGTGGCGGTTTAAAAATTTTTGAAGGCGGATATGCTGATTTTCTTACCTGTGTTAATTCACGAACCGCTCCTTACCTGTCAAATAAAAAAGGATTTCATATAAAACCGGAAACACGTCCAGTTATTACATCTAAAACATTGAAAATCAGTGAAGCAAGGTTGCATAATCTTCGTAATGTAAGCGCTGATTTCCCGCTTAACGTTATGGTCGGTGTTGCCGGTGTGTCGGGTAGCGGTAAATCAAGTCTTGTATCTGACACCCTTGTTCCACTACTAAAGCAGGCGTTGAAATCGAGATTTGTCAATGATGAAGATGAAATCACACCGTTTGACAACAGCGCGGAATTTCCGATAATTGAAACAAAGTTATCAGGTTATGAAAATATAAAAAAATGTATTGTCATAGATCAAAAGCCAATAGGGCGGTCGAGAACATCCTGCCCGGCTACGTATACAGGGATATTCGACCGTGTTCGCACCATGTTTGCCCGTGAATCGGGAATGCCGGCGGGATTATTTTCTGCAAATTCAGAGGGCGGCTGTCGTGTCTGCCACGGAGAGGGTGTTGTTCACCATTATATCGGTATGGGCAATTTCATCGACATGGACTGTGAAGCTTGCGGCACAACAGGATTTATTCCCGAAGAGTGTGAAACCCTGGTGGACGGAAAGAATATCCGTGACATTCTTAATATGACAGTTGATGAGGCTAAACACTATTTTGAGGGTAAGGATAAAGTTATCTGCGAAATGCTCAGCACTTTGCGGCGTGTTGGTATGGGGTATATAAAGCTTGGGCAGAAAACGCCGACAATATCGGGCGGCGAGAGTCAGCGTATCAAGCTTGCGCGGGAGCTTGTAAAGATACGAAAATCTTCCGATGTGCTGTACATCCTCGATGAACCGACGACCGGACTTTCTTTTTATGACAGTGAGAAGTTAATGGAGCTATTGCAGGAGATAGTCGACGGCGGAGGCAGTGTAATCATCACCGAACATGACCCGTATGTATTATCAAACTGCGACTATATTGTGGAGCTTGGTCCCGGCGGTGGCAGTGACGGCGGATATATCATTGCAACAGGGAGACCGGCTGAACTAAAAGTGAATAGTGAATCCATAATCGGGAGGTATTTGAAATGACTGATCTTATCTACCGCCTTGACGATTATGTCAAACAGAAGCATTACCGACTACTCAACAGTATACTTATATACAAAGGTGATAATATCGCTATTGAGCGATGTTATAATAAATTCACAGAAACAAGCCGAAATAATATAAAATCAATTTGGAAAAGTATCCTTTCCATATGCTGCGGAATTACTATTGACAAGGGGTTTATTAAAAGTGTGGATGAGCCAATATCTACATATTTACCCATCTTTGACGGCAGAAATAATACATATCATTCGCTTATAACAGTGAAACATTTGCTTACCATGACCACCGGAATATATTGGAATGGCGGGGTAAAGTATCACTGCCCGATGATACAGCAGTTTAACCGCACAAAAGACCATCTTGTATATCTTACCGATGTGAAAATGGATGCACTCCCCGGTACAAACTCGGTATATAAGGAATGGGATGTTATACTGCTCTCCGCAGCACTTTCCGCGGCAACAGGCATGAATACATTCGATTTTTGTAACGAGTTTTTGTATAAGCCTCTCGGAATCGAAAGCGGAAGATGGTTTACCTATCCCGATGGGCTTTGTTATAATATCGGCACAACACAGGCTGAACAGGCACAGTCAGACCTTTCTGCCCGTGACCTTGCTAAAATCGGATTGTTACTCAAAAATGGCGGCAAGTGGATCGGAGGACAGATAATATCTGAAGGATATGTAAAAGAAGCGCTCTCTCCCCTCGATCTCACTCACGGACACACCCTGATAAAGCATGGTTACGGCTATTTGTGGTGGATTTATCCTGATGGATACGGTTGCAGCGGCTACGGCGGTCAGCAGATAAAGGTTATTCCCCAACTGGATATTGTATATGTACTTCAGGCTACGGCGCTGAGTTCACACAGAGATTACAACGATGTGGTTAATGAGATCATTGATTTGTTGTAATTTATAATGCATTAAGAAGTAAGATAAACGATGAAATAGAATATAAAAGCTTTGATAGCTTCGTCAGAATCAGAAAGTGATTAAGTTTAACCCTACTTGCGAAATATAAGACTGTTATTAAATATGATATTACAATTATTTAATCCGTAAATTTGTTATCCTTTATTGGAAATGCAAGACATTGCTTAGTAGCGTTTATGACAGCTGCCTATTATGTTTATGTAATCACATAAGAATGATCCTAGAAAGAAGAGGTTTGCCCAAAGCCACCGTTGGCTGTATTGAAAATAACCTCTGGTCTTTATTGTCCAGGGGTTAAATTATACTATGAATTTTTCGAGAACCTGATAAAATCTAACAACAACCTTGAAAATGACCTATTTATAAAAACTTTTAAATATTATGCGAATATTTTCACATAATTATTGCCAATAAGGACTAAGCATAGTATAATATAGCGGAAAACGAGATAGGCATTCCATACGAGTATAATTATGCCGTCTTGTTTAAGAATAAAAATTAAGGTTTTACCGTCGGCGGCGAATGATAAATAATTTTTAATGCCGCGCGGAGAAGGAGAACATTATGTTAGCCAAAAGACCGCCCATGGGCTGGAATTCCTGGAATACTTACGGGCATGATATTTCCGAAAAACTTATTATGGAAACGGCGGACAGCTTTGTTTCTACCGGTCTTAAGGATGCCGGATACGAATATGTCGTAATTGACGACTGCTGGTCCGAAATGGAACGCGACAAAGACGGAAAGCTTGTTGCCGATCATGTAAAATTTCCGCACGGCATGAAGCATCTTGCGGATTATATCCATTCAAAGGGTTTAAAATTCGGAATGTACTCCTGCGCCGGAACAAAGACGTGCGCCGGATATCCGTCCAGCTTTGATCATGAATTTGTGGACGCTAAAACTTTTGCGGAGTGGGGCGTCGATTTCCTTAAATACGATTTTTGTTACAAGCCAGCATATGCCGACGGCCCTCTGCTTTATCGCAGAATGGGAATCGCACTTCGCGAATGCGGCAGGGAAATACTTTTCTCGGCATGCAACTGGGGTTCTGATGAGGTCGGGAAATGGATTCGTTCCTCAGGGGCGCATATGTACCGCTCGACAGGTGATATCAATGACAGCCCGAAATCCTTCAGAGATATCGCGTTCAGTCAGCTTCCGCTTCTCGGATATTCAGCTCCGGGATGTTTCAATGATACTGATATGCTGATAGTAGGAATGCACGGAAATGGAAATGTCGCCTGCGGCGGATGCACGGATGACGAATATAAAATGCATTTCGCTCTTTGGAGCATGATGGCTGCACCGTTGATAATCGGATGCGATGTCAGGAATATGTCAGAAGCAACTGCTTCTCTTTTAAAGAACAAGGAGCTTATCGCAATAAATCAGGATGAGGAAGCAAGACCGGCATATGCCGTCGGCGGAAGAATATCCGATACTCTTATCCTTTTCCGTCTGCTCAGCAACAATGAATACGCCATAGGATTCTTCAATTTCAACAACTGCAATATCAAGCATCCGATTGAATTCTTTGATATAGGCATTTCTATCGGTTCTGGCTACGGTATGGACATAACCGATGTTTTCACCGGCGAAACCTTCAAGGGTGTCTGCGAAAACTTTGCTCCACTGCTTACTCCTCATACCTGTGCCATATACAAAGCAAAAGTCGTAAGTTTATAATTTACATATGACTCTATGCAAAAAATGCGCAAAGGAACTCGAGCACGACGAAATAGCGATATATAAAAGAATGGTCGACCGCGGCGCCTCAGAATTCCTTTGCGTAAAATGCATGGCCGAGTATTTCGGCGTAACGGAAGAACTGATAAGAGAAAAGATTGAGCATTTCCGCAGACAGGGCTGCACTCTTTTCAGCAGCTGAGAATGTTTTGAAAGAATAATATGATAATTCTTATTACCGGTGGAACGCACAGTGGAAAAACTCTCCTGGCTCAAAAACTGCTTGAAAGATATAAATATCCGTATTTATCCATTGATCACCTTAAAATGGGATTGATACGCAGCGGAATATGTATACTTAGTCCGGAAAGCCCGGTTGATGAGCTTACCGCATATTTATGGCCGATAATCCGTGAAATAGTAAAAACCAATATAGAGAATAATCAGAATCATATAATTGAAGGATGTTATATCCCATTTGATTATAAAAAAGATTTTACAGAAGACTATCTGAAGTCAATAAAATTTATATGTATTGTTTTTACCGAAAAATATATAATATCGCATTTTGACGATATAAAAAAGCACGCGTGCGAAATCGAAAGCCGTATTGACGACAGCTGGTGCACTCGCGAAGTTCTTTTGTCTGAAAACAAGAATAATCTGATTATGTGTGAGAAATTCGGGTGTGACCGGATCTTAATCGAAGACACATATAATTTTGATTATAACCCGGAATAGTATTATATCCGGGCGTAGATCAATTATATACGTGAAAGCATCAGTAAAAACGCTCCTGTCCGCATCTGAAATAAATGCAGGCAGGAGCATTTTATAACCACATTGAAATATTTATTTGCTTTTTCCGGTCTTTCCGGTCTTCTTTTTGCTTATCAGAATTGCTGTTAGCGTAATTATGATAATACCGGCTGCTCCGGCAATCCACCATATTGGATTGATATTTTTTGTGTTGTCAGGAACATTGGACACAGCGGGCTTTTCGGGTGTGAATCCGCTGATTTCTTCCGGAACTGCGGTCGCGGCCTCCGTCAGGTAGAAGGCAGAGTAGGACGGGTATTCGAATTCATACCATTTCATTGCTTCGGTTTTATTGTTGAGGTATTGGAACATCGGGTCGACAAAGTCGTCTTTTTCTGTGCAGATTCCGTTGAAAACGAAAATGCCGTCCGCTCCCTTGGCATATCCTTCATATCCGCGCAGAATGAATTCCGATGTATAAAGGTTCGTTTTTATATTGCTCGGTTTCAGAAGCCCTTGCTTCATCAAAGCTTCTTCTTCCTTGGTGAGGTCGTGCCCTGCGACATCGGACACAATGCCCAGATAATATTCACACTTATTATCTGCGCAAAGCTTTACGAATTCGTCAAACGAAGAAAAGCTTTCATAACTCTGATCGCTTGTAATAAGTCGGTCGATGTATCCGTTTTTAACCCATGTTATATAATCAAGTCCGTAATTTATCGCTCTTGAATCGGTCGGAATGAGAATTCTGACATTGATTTTTTTATCTGCCGGAATATCATCACGAAGTTGTTTCATAAAAGCATTCATGATTTTTGTTCGTTCGGCGACATCCTGAAGCTCATTGCCGAAAATATACGGATAACGTCCAAAATCCAAAGTGACACCGGCAATGTTTTCGGTCGTTGCGATTTCCACAAGAAGATCGTGCATGTATTGGCGGTATCCTTCATAATAAAAGCTTAATTGGGTACCATCCTTTTGCTGCCATTCGGAAAGATTTAAATAATAAATTGATCCATCCAGATATCCGTCTGTGTTGCCATAATATGCGGACATTCTAAGTGAGCCGTATACCTCTCCGTATGAATTCGCGGTCGCGTAATCTGCAAGTACCTTATGCGGAAACGCTGTTTTGTTGATATTGCGGATTTGCTCGAATGCGAGCTTATCGCCGTCGCGCATATTTGATTCCCAGTTTTCTTTTTCACCCTTTGCGTTGACTGAATCCAGGAAATCTGTGGGCCATTTATCCTTTGAAATGCCTAGCTCGGTGAGCTTCTTTTCAACAAAAGTCTTGGCGGTGACACTGTCAAAATTCAGCTTTGATGTTACGAGAGTACAGAAGTTATATTGACCTATGTCTGCATTTTGGGCATATCTCTTGATTATTTTTTCGCACAGGTCATTTGTACTCGGGTAATTACCAAGAAAGAACCCGGTATAGCCGTCGTTGTCGATCATCAGCTTTTTTGATTTATCTTCTGCCGTATAGATCGAGAATTGTTCGTCTGATAGAGAGACAAATTTTACATAAACAAGCCGTGCTGGTTTATTCTCGTAATTACTGAATTTTACATATGAATTGGATAGATCGCCTTTCGCTGGGAAATCAGCGGCATATGCGAATTTCTCATATACTTCACCTGACGCTTCTTTTGGATAAGTCAATAGAATTTTATTCCCTCCGGCACAAAAGCCCTCGGTGCCTACCTGATATCCTGCATATACGGCGAATTTACCGGACAGTTTTGCCGGAATTATGAATTCGCTGACATTATTTTCAGCTCCTGCGACAAGAACAGTTCCGAATTCGCCGGTTTCGGTATCCTTGATGTATTCCTTTTTCCATACGCTGTTTTCATCGAGATAAACCTTATACAGCTTATCAAAATAATAACTGTTGCCCGATTCATTATTGACAAGCTCCGCTCCCGCATCAATTTTTGAATATGCCTTATTAAAATATGAAACAAAAGTGAATTTCGATGATTCGGTATCGCCGGAGATAAGCCTTGCGCTTACGGTACACATACCGTAAAACGGTATGTTATCAAATTCGGCAGTGGCTGATGCTCCCACGGATTTAACTGTCGTTGTCACAGATTTGGATGGATCTGATTTACATGTAACAGTAACCTCTGCGACAACCTCATCTTTGACATTTCCGATTCTGTTAATAAGATCGATATACAGCTTTTTTGAATCGGATCCCCTGCGGATGCACGCGTTGTCAATGTTTATTTCGTCAAACATAACGCCCTCCGTCAGCTTTATATTATCTATAATTATACGATTATTCCCCGCTGCGCGGTCATACATTGAATTGGCAATTCGCAGGTATCCTTCCGAGGAATTGCACGCAAGTGTGATATCGGTAAAATATGCCTGAAGCACGCCGTCCGTAATAATTTTTAATCTGCCCGATCCGTCATAAAGAATATTCCAGTCATGCATTTTTCCGTCAGTTGGAATTTTAATGTTCTTTGTCTCGGCACCGTCCTCGCCTCTTACGGATTTCATTACTGTTACGCATGCGTTATTGCCGTCATTGTCGACCGATGTTGTCATTTTATTAAAAGCTATATAAATATTTTTGTTTCCGGGTATTTGAATATCGAAAACAAAGCCTCTCCATGCTATGTTTGCGCCCGGTGACTGAAGGCTTTCGATATTCATCCTGAGCGCGAGAGAAAAAGTGTTGTTTTCGAGAGAAAGACTGTGTGCTATGTATGCCTGATCCTGCCCGTCGTCATTTGAACCGAAAATAATTGTTCCGGCTTCAGGCGGCTCTGAAATTGCAGATTTGGATTCCGCAATATAACATTCGGGATATTTTCCGCTGCTGGCGGTGAATGGTGAATTATCAAATGAATCGCAGTTAAAGTCAAACACTACTTTTTCTCCGCCGGCTGTTTCCTCAGCCGAGACGCGATATGCCGGTATATATGCTGAAATGATTAACACAAGAGAAAATACAAAACAAAGAATTTTTTTCATAAGCGACTGCCTTTCTGATTATCAAAAATTTATTCGATATAATTCAATTGAAAGAAAAAATGGATTTTCTATGATTCCCAAATAAACGCCTGGACTCGGCAAAAAAGCCGAGTCCTTTTAATAACTTAAATTATTGATTATTTAGCTTTTTTGCAGACAGTATAGAATCCGGCAGAAATGATGGCGGCGAGGACAAACAAAACATTTAAATCGCCGGTTGTCGGATTTGTAGTATCATCCTTCGGCTCTTCTTTTGGTTCTTCCTTGGGTTCTTCTACCTTCGGAGCGGCAGTGAGAGTGACCTGACCCATTCCGGCAAGTCCGTCTTCAGCGGTAGACGGTTCTACGTTTCCGCCAAGTGCCTTAACGCGTTTATCGTCTGCGCCGATACCTGCTCCGATTGCAAACGAATAGCATATAGAATCTCCGGTTTTGGGAGCAGAGCCTGTACCTATCCAACTCCACGGAATTCTTGCTTCATATATTACATTTTTACCTTCGACATATCCAACTGCAAGATTACCGGAGGTGACAAGATCAGCTTTGGATGAATCTACGATTGCTGAATTAGTTATAATGTCGATGGGATCGCCGGTAACTGAATCACGTCCGATGCAGATTTCATAATCTGCTCTGGAATTTGTTGAAGATTTATAGGAGACGCCGATCATTGCCATATGGCATTTCCACAGAATATCAGCTTTTGCAAAATAATCATCTCCGGCGGGTGCGATAAATGCAACATAAAAGTAATCGCTGTCATATGTGGCATATGCTGTGTACTGAATTGCCCATGCAAGGTTTGTAGTATCGGATTTATATGTCCCGATAGAATGGTAGTCGTCAGAGAATGTGGGTATAAGCGAGTATTCGCCTTCTGCGATTTTTCCGTCAAGCACGGGCGCTTTGTTGCATCCGGCAACTTCGTATTTGACCTCGCTGCATTTTTCTCCACGCTCCGTGGCGGCCGATGCCGGTACGACAAAAGCAAAAACAAGTGAGATTGCAAGAATTGCGCAAATGAGAACTTTTTTCATGACATCCTCCTATAATAATAGATTATTACTCTCAAATACTATCATTATAAGACATTTGTGTCAAGTGGACAAACAATAAATAACAGTTTAATGTAGAAAACAGGACAAATAAATGAAAAAAAAGCAAAGCATGTCTTGATAGGATAATAAACTGATTAAAAAAGGTCGAATTATTAACATGGTATAACCAAAAATTTAATCATGTGAACTGTTTTTTAATTAATTGTGGTATAATCTTCAATAATATTGCAAATATTTTTTACTCTTGATTAATATAACAATACCGTTTGTAACGCGATTTTGTGAGTAGTAAAGGTTTTAACAGACATAAAAGCCAGCTAAAACCTTCATTATATTATTATTGTTTCTAACGGAAAGCTGAGATATTAGAAAAATTCTAAGATTGTATCTGTCGCGAATTCCTTATAGTATAATTCATTAGATTGCTCACGATTTGAATGTGGCTGTAGATAAAGAAAATCAAGAATTGCTTTTTAGTAATTTATTAAAACGGCATTTAAATAAACCTTGTTTTTATAAGAGAGAAAAGCCCATATACCAGAGTCTTTTCTCTCTTTAAGCGGTAATTATTAAATGCCGAGTTAATAGTATAGAAAATTGTAGACATTATAAAAAAATTAATACTATTTTAAATTTAATATACTGCAGATCCGTTATATCCTAGCATAAAGTCTGCGTAAACAGTTTTTGCCGTATAATTTCCTTCGCAGCATATAGAGTCATCGGCATAACGTGTGAACATAAGTTCTGCGGAAAGCGCTGAAAAAACAGCGGTTTCAGCGATGCTTTTTCCAATACCGTTCTTTTTTATATCATAATTCAAAGAAAGCATTCCTGATTCCGATTTGTTATCATATAGATAAGTGCATTTAAAATATACTATTATTTCTTTTTCAGTTCCGGGAATAGTCAGAACAGCTTCAGTACTGTCGTTGTTCGTGTTGGTTATCTTTAAAAGAGCTTTTCCGTCAATACGTTCCGGAAGATCCGTTTTTTTAACTGCTCCGCCGAATAAACCTCCCAAGCAATCCGCAACAGTAGATATAACCTCTGCCGGCTTTATGTCTGTGACCTCATAATTAATTTCCCATTCGCCGCATATATCATCGATTGAAATATACGATGCGGGCAAAACAGCTTCACCTGTTGACGGCGGATCCAATACAACAGGCGAATCTGTATTTGTATCATTTGGAAGGCCGGTTAAAGGGCTTTCGAGTTCTCCCGTCGATACCGGAGGTGTCAAAGCAAGCTTTCTAAAATCCTTGTGCAAGCGCAGAATCATCACTGCGGATGCGCATATTACTACCGCGGCCGTCAGGAATGAAACAGCGGCCGCAAGGATAGTTCCCGTTTCAGAATGTACTTCGGAATCAGGATGTGCAAATTCCGGCAGTTTTGATCCGCATCTCCCGCAAAACAATGCGTCATCGGTATAGATTGCCGAACAATTTTGACATATTTTCATTTGATACTCCGATTTAAACATTAATAAGATGGTTTTTATGTATCGGTGAAATCGGGAAATTGCGGATGACAATAAAATATGATATAATATCGTCAGTTTGAAAGGAGCCTTTAATGACACTTATAATTGCCGAAAAGCCGAGTCTTGCGCGTAATATCGCATCAGCGGTGGAATCGATGACCGGAAAAAACACTATGACACGGATCGGATATATAGAATGCGGGCAATATCTGATAACTTACGCTTTGGGACATTTGTTTTCACTGGCGGATGTGGAGTATTACAGTCCCGCGCCGGAAGGGAAGAGCGGATGGTCAATGAATAATTTACCATGCTTTCCTAAAAATTTCGAATATATGCTCCGTGATGACAAAGGTGTAATAAAGCAGTTCGGAATAATCAGATCCCTTTGCCTGCGTGATGATGTCGACAGTCTTGTGAACGCCGGAGACAGTGACCGTGAAGGCGAAATAATTATCAGGACATGCGTCGGAAAAGCTCTTCCGAAGGGGCATGGAAAAATATTTAACAGGTTATGGCTGCCTGATCAAACACCTGAAACTATTAAAAAGGCTCTCATGGAGATGAAACCAGAATCAGAATACGACCGTCTTGCTGCCGAAGGATACGCGAGAACTTTCATTGATTGGCTTTACGGAATAAACCTGACACGCTATGCCACTCTCAGAACAGGCGCATTTTTACGGGTTGGACGCGTTATAATTCCGATAGTTAAGGCTGTATACGACAGAGACATGGCGATAAAGAACTTTGTCTCCGAAAAGTATTATTCCCCTTTGAGCAAAGAAATTACAGGCGGAGAAGAAATTGAGCTTCTTAGCCGTAAAAAATTTGACGCTTCTTCGCTTGCCGATGCCCAAAAGTTGTGTGCCAGGTATAATATGTTCGGAGCCGTCGTGAGCTCCGTTAAAAAAAAGCGGGGCACAATATCTCCCGGAAAGCTTTTTTCACTCACGAAGCTACAGAATTTTCTCGGTAAAAAATATAAAATGAGTATGGAAACAAGCCTTGCCGCTCTACAGAAGCTGTATGAAGCGGGATATGTAACATACCCGAGAACTAACTCGGAATACCTCGCGACAGCGGAAAAAGATAAGATAAAAACGATAATATCAAATATCGCCGGGATTGGATATCCTGTTGAATTCAAGGATACGAAAAATATATTCGACGATACGAAAATTGAGGCACACTCGGCGCTTACGCCGACATTCAGGATTCCCGACAAAAACAAACTGGAAGAAAATGAACAAAAAGTTTACTCGGCAATATTTCGCCGCTTTGTTGCTGTTTTTTGCTCGGAGGAATGCGCCGTAGACAGGACTGAAATTAAAATTACGGTCGGAGATCCCGCTGCGTCAGGAGAGGATGCCGGCGAAGAATTCATACTGAAGGGAACGGTTGTTATAAAGCCGGGCTGGACAAAATATGATGACGGAGGTGCCTCGGACAAGCTGCTTCCGCCGTTTAAAAAGGGTGACACGGTAAATATCGACTTTAAACCGGCAGAAAAAGAAACATCCCCTCCAAAACATTATACGATAGAAACTCTTAATAATTACCTCAAAAATCCTTTTAAAAAAGAAATCGAAGAAAAAACTCTTGATACATCCGTTTTATCGGTCTCGGATGAAGCCGTGTCGGATGATGATACCGAGGATTACCGTGCGATCTTCGAAGGACTTGAACTTGGGACCGAAGCTACGCGTACCGGAATTATTAACAATGCCGTAAAAAGCAAATACATCAAGCTAAACAAGGATGTTTATACGATTCTTCCGGATGGTATATATTTAATGGAAGCAATGGCGAGGCTGGGCATAGGCATGGACAAGTATAAAACGGCTTCTCTCGGTCGCGCTTTAAAAAAGGTATACCGCGGAGAAATGCGTATTGCGGAAAGCGTTGCTTTTGCATCGAGCGAAATATCAGAGGTGTTCTCTTCCGCACCCTCAGGCTTATCGGATACTGACGTATTCGACGGTTTTTTTGGCGACATAGCCGGTAAATGCCCGCTTTGCGGAAGGGATGTTATAAGAACCAGGTACGGTTATGGCTGCTCGGGATATAAGGAAGGCTGTAAATTTCACATTGGCGGCACAATATGCGGACGCGTCATATCTTTGTCAAACGCCCGACTTCTTCTCGAAACAGGTCATACAGCAAAAATCACGGGATTTGTCTCTCGAAAAACCGGTAAAACTTTTTGCGCTTCGCTTTGTCTGAAGGAAGGAAAAGCCGTGTTTGATTTTTCATCGGCTTTACCGTCACAAAACGTAATTCAAGCGGAAGAATGAAAGGAGAAAAAGCGTCATGCCCAAAAATCCGAATCAGAAGTTGAAAATATTATACTTAATGAAGATATTGCTTGAAAATACAGATGAACAGCATTCAATGTCGTTATCTGAGATAACGGAAAAATTGGCGAGCTTCGGAATAAAAGCAGAAAGAAAGAGCTTGTATGACGATTTCGAGGCTCTGCGTGTTTATGGAATAGATATTGTGGCAAAAAGAAACCCCATCACAAAATATTATGTGTCAGGACGGGATTTTGAGCTTGCCGAGTTAAAATTACTAGTCGACGCGGTTCAATCGTCGAAATTCATAACTCCTAAAAAAAGCGAAGAATTGATAAGAAAGATTGAAAGCCTTGTAAGCCTGTATGACGCGCAGAAGCTTCAACGTCAGGTTTTCGTATCAGGACGCATCAAAACCATGAATGAAAGCGTATATTACGCCATTGACGCGATTCACGAAGCAATATCGGCAGATTCAAAAGTGCGGTTTAAATATTTCGACTGGAATGAAAAAAAACAGAAAATCGTGCGGCACAACGGCGCTGATTATAATGTAAGCCCATGGGCGCTGACATGGGATAATGAAAATTATTATCTGATCGCATTTGATGACATGGCCGGTATTATAAAACATTACCGCGTGGACAAAATGATATATATATCTGTATTGGATGAAAAACGCGGCGGCCGTGAAGCTTTTGAAAGCTTTGATACCGCTGCCTATATGCGTAAAATGTTTGGAATGTACGGTGGAGACGATGAAATCGTCACTCTTCGCTGCCGTAATAAGATGGCGGGAATAATGATTGATCGTTTTGGAAGTGATGCCGCGTTTCGCGAGGATGATCCTGAGCATTTTATGTTGACTGTAAAAATAGCCATGAGTGACCATTTCGTTACCTGGTTAATGAATTTTGGACATGATGTTAAAATAATTTCGCCAAAAAGTGCTATTGACCGATTGATTTCGGTTGCAAATACAGCTTTGGAAGTAAACCAGAATTGCTATTAGTAAAAATGACTTGAAAAATGTGCAAAATGACGAATTGTTTAACGAAAAATAGGGTAAAATCGTCTTAAAAATCCATAATACGAACAATAATTGGAAAAATAATGCAAATATGTATTATGTTGCTAATACCAAATACTGCCAACTGGCAGTTCTGCCGGTTATTAAAAAAATATTAAAATTAATGATTAGCAATAGTGTAATAACATAATCATAAAATATTTATATTGACGAATGTCAACCCATATTTATTATTAACCGATCATTACAACTAATTAAACCGTATTTTGAAAATAAATTATATTGCATATTTGGTTCAAAACATATTTACATTAATAATAATATGCAATATATTAATTCTTGCCAGTATTGAATAACGGTACATATAACAAAAATATAATGTATAATATATTACATAATTGTAAATAGTCCGGAGAATGGTGACCCTTGTGTGATATAAAAACAAAAAGGGCGTCCGGACATTTCCGGACGCCTATAAAGGTATATTTTATATTATGCGATAGAATAACCTGCAATGGAAAAGGTCGAAATTACAAGTAATATTGAACAAATTCTACGAAAAAATGAGATTGAACGGAGAGAGCTTATTCTTCGCTTTCTGCTTCGGCATCCTGCGGTTCAATAGCATTTTGGAATTTAGCGAGAAGAGTCTTAAGCAATGCGAGATCTTCTTCATCGAAGTTTGCGAGAAGCTCGTGTTCTGTTTCTTTGAGCGATACAGAGATTCTGCGATAAATATCACGTCCTCTTTCGGTGAGATGAACACGGACGCTTCTTTGATCAAATATGTCTGTTCTTCTTGTTATATAGCCTTCAGACTGCATTTTTTGAAGTGTAATGCTTATTGTGGGAGCTTTATATCCGGTTACCTTGACAAGCTCAAGTTGAGCTATGCCGTCTTTTTTGGAGAGAATAGATATAATGCGGTAATATGCAGATTGGATACCTAATTTTTCGCATTGGCGCTTCATAGTATTTTGATAAATCTTTGCTACTGAAGCGATATACTCCATAATTATTGTGGAGTCTTCGATCTGCTTTGCGTTTTCGTATTTGGGATTGGATGATTTTTTCATGGTTACGAACCTTGCCTTTCATTCATATTATTCGAATTTTTTTGGTTTTAGTTTATGGAATTATTATAGCATAATATTTTGTGATGTCAATAACAAAAAAAAATAATTCACATAAAAATCACATTGATTGGACAAATTTCACATAATTTATATTCGTTTTAGGCATAGGCACAAAAATTATAAAGCATTAATAGGGTTTTATGGATTGAAAATACATAAAACGTGTGTTATAATAAAAAAAGGTTAAACTTTTTAAACCGAAAAGGAAATGGTAATAAAAATGTCGGAAAGACCGAATGAAATTATTGAAATAACGGAACAGAACTATGATTCCGTTTGCTCTTCAGGAAAAATACTGATTGATTTTTGGGCGACATGGTGCATGCCCTGCCGCCGTTTGTCTCCGGTTATTGATGAAATATCGTCGGAAGTGACGGACGGTCTTAAAGTTGGTAAAATTAACGTCGACGATCAACCGCGGCTGGCCGAAAAATTCTCCGTCATGAGCATCCCGACAATAGTTGTTTTATCTGACGGAGTTGAAAGTGCGCGTTCGGTAGGTGTAATTCCGAAATCAAAGATCATTGAAATGATAGTATAAGGAAGGACGGCAGATGGAGGTATTATGACTCGGATAAAAAAACCGTCAGTAATCAGATATATATATACAGCGCTCGCATTATTATTATCGGCGTTGTTTGTTTTTTCATGCGATACCGAAAAACAGAACACAACAAATATAAATACAGAGCTTAACGGTTATTGTGAAGTTAAATACGATAACGGGGATTTCAAAGGCAACTTTAAAGCCGATGTACGCTCCGGAGAGGGCGAATTCATCTACAATGACGGAAGCCGTTATGTCGGAAATTATGAGAATGATGTCCGGTCCGGCAAAGGAAAGCTTTATTATGTTTCAGGCGACATATATGAAGGTGACTTTGCGGATAATAACTTCAACGGCTACGGAATCCTCACATATTCAGACGGCAGCAAATATGAAGGGCAGTTTGTAGACAATTCACGTTCCGGAACCGGAACATATACATACGCAAATGGAGAAATATATACCGGCGAATTCAGTAATAACGCCAAAAACGGAAAAGGAAAAATGACCTACACAAACGGTGATTATTACGACGGCGACTGGATTGATAATATACGGGAAGGTCAGGGAGAACTTCACATAGGTAAAAATGTTTATGTCGGTTCATTTAAAAACGACAAGGCAAACGGAGAAGGAACTCTGACCCATGAAAGCGGATTCGTTTACTGCGGGAATTTTGTTGACGGCGTCGAAAACGATGATGATTGCACAATAACATATTCAAACAGCAATGTTTTTCGCGGCTCGGTTGTCAACGGAGTAATTAATGGAAAGGGAAGCATTACCTATACTTCAGGTGACGTTGCAAGCGGAACGTTTGTCAACGGATTACTTCAAGGAGAAGGGGTATATTTCCTATATGGCGATACATCCGTCTATATTAAAGCGGAAACTGGCGAAAAGCTTGAGCCTGGAGAAAACGACGTTGTTTACAAGGATGGCGTAATAATATCAGTGACGGCTGTATGAAGTAAATTTATAAGAAAAATATATTTATATTTGTGAATCGCGGGAACGGATCATCGTCTCCGCGATTCTTTAATGCGCCCGGCATAGGCATAATCTAACGGGTGAAAGTCCCGAAACCGCCCGGTAGTGGTAAGGATATAACCGAACACCAACGGTGTCCGCTGTGAAGCGAAATCTGAAGGAAGGAGAAGGCAAATCTCCGGTTTGACGGACAGAAATCACATAGAGGCCGTAAGCAAGTAAATGAGAAACTAAGAAAAGAATGCTTGTGGATAAAAGACGCTCCACCATTACAGGTGGAGTGCAAACTTGAAGGTTCTCCATACCAGAAGCATATATAGCAAAAACAGCACAGCAAGCTTATGAAAAAACACTTGTTGAATCAAGAAAAGGCATTACTCTTAACAAATCGGAATTTTATGAAAACGACAGAACCATAACCGAGCGAATGAAAACCAGCACATTGCTTTTCCTTACCGTTTCCCATACTTAATTCCGCCGTTTCCCATACTAAATTCATGAGCTTTCCTACTGCGGATTTTACTTTGGGAATTTACCAATTTACAAATTGTTATTATTAATGAGGAATTTTACTTTAATATGAGAGAAAAGCCCATGTACCAGAGTCTTCTCTCACTTGATGAGGTAATTATTAAATTAACTTATTAATATAAGAAGAAATTCCGATAACATCCGTTGACACATCGGTTAAAAAGTATTATTATGATAACAATGGAAATATTATCCGTCAGGCGCAGTCAGACGGTGCAGATAACGGAGACACCTACGACGCGGGCGGAAGACTGACTCTTATAAGTTGTATTGAATTTTATGAAAGCAAGTAGAAATCATGTTTGACTTAAATATTTTATTTGTTGGGCAAAGAGATCCAACAGTCAATATTCCGGGAAATCGAAATATATGGATTGTAAACACAAATGAAAATTATAAAAAAAAGAAAAAATACTATTATAAAATTGCGCCTACAATGAATTATTTAGATGGCATATGGTATAGTTTGCTCTGCTCAGAAGATGAGCTTGGCGGGACGGTAATTTGTGATTATGCTGATAATACAGGGATATATCCGTATTGGGTTAGTGCAAAAGAAATCCAGGATGATTTACATGAATTAATTATTCAAGATGATTATTTGGAGAGCTTTTTAGAAATAATAAAATATTTATTGAAATGCTCACCGATCCAAAGAATAGCTCTTCTGTGCAGATATCAAAGCCATGATGAGGTGGTGATATGCGGGGCTTTATCTTTATCGAATTTTATTTCATTGTTATCACAGAAAAAAATCATGACCAATACTTGTTATTTCATAAAAAGTGACTTTTAAATACTACCAAATATATTGGAGGGTTAATATGTGTAAATTATGCGACAAAGTTGAAGCGGTAAAGTTTACTTCACCAAATCAATACTTTCAGTGCCTTGGTTATATTAAATCATTAGTAAAAGAAAACTGTCTGAAAATAGTAGAACAAACCTGTGATTTAGAAAAAGTGGAAAAGGAAAATGGGTGTTGGTTTGATGATATAATAGAACATAAGTTGAAATGCGTAAAATGTGGTAAAAAGTTTTTATGTATTTGTGACACATATCATGGCCATGGAAGTTTTAAACCATTATAATAAAGGTAAGAGTATAAAAACGAACAAATTTGATAATGATTACATAAATAAAATTTATATTTCAAACATAAATATTAAAAAAAGCGAAACATGTTAAACTATTATGAAAAAGGCACAATTATACTTGAGGGCTCTGTAAAAAAGAATTTTGAGCAACTTGACGGAGGTTATACTATATTCCGGATTCATCGGTTCTTATACAAAAACAAGGAGAATATTTATAATGAAATATTCAATTGAAAAGTTTAAAGGTGATATTAAAGAGTGTATTAATTTGTGTAATGTTGAATTAAACAACAGGAGAAATGGTATAAATGGTGAAAGTACTATTGGACAGCTTGAAGAAGTAGTTATACCAGAATTAAATAAATTACTAAAAATTGAACAAGATGATTTACCTCCGACAGAAAATAGATTTTTAGATTCATTTGCATCCGCTTTTAAAGATTGGGGATGGAATATGAGAAAGCCAACAAAATTATACGTTATGTTATTACATTTAGATGTTAGCTACAAGAAATTATGAATAATACTTCAAATGTATAATAATAGATACTTCATTAATTAAATGATTTAAAATCTTTATCGCCAATTAGTGGAAAAATACGGCATGGATGTTGTACTTGTTGCTACAGTTGCAGCAGCTGGAACAGAGTTAAAATGAAAGCAGGGGTAATAATTTGCAAAAAAAGAGTTTTTCACCTTACATACTACGCATGGTGTTTTCCACAATCTTATACTTAATCATACCAGGAGTATTAATTATGACAAAGCAAGTTGAGGTTACAATTCATAATGAATATGGTAATATTAGTCTTTTATTAATATTAATTGGAGTAATTCTGTATCTCGTATTCATTGCAACCCGGTTTATGCCTGGATTAACTGCAATTCTTGACATTGTAGGCAAAAATTACGTTACAAATAAAATGACATTTGTAAGCAGTTATATTGCTGATAATGGAATGTTCTACAGAATAAACAAGCTCAATTATAATTACAATATCAAAACAAAGTTAAACGAATCGTACTTTTTAAAGCTAATACTTGCAGATAATAAAGGCAAATCGATTTATACAACAACTTACTGTCACAAAATGGAAATAGGTAAGGCATATATGATTACCTATGGTAAATATTCCAAGGTAGTATTATCAGTATTATCTAGCGAAAATGAAGAAATGCTTCAGTTTGATGTAAATTAAGACTTTCTGTTCTAATAATGCGGATAATTAGTGAATTCGTCTTCGGCGCACCGATGTAGTTGGGACAGCGGCAATATCGCTGCTGAGATACAGAACAATGCGGTCACGGTCACATATATCCGCGGTATAAACCTTATCGCGTCCGATGTGGATGGTGTAAGGACATATTACCTCTATAACGCTCACGGCGACGTGGTGAATCTTACGGATTCGACTGCGACAGCAATAAAATCCTATGACTATGACGCCTTCGGCGTTGAGAGGAACATAGCTTCCGGCGATGCCAACCCATTCAGATACTGCGCGGAGTATTATGATAAGGAGACCGGAGAGCTATATCTCCGGGCAAGGTATTATAATGCAAGCATAGGAAGATTACACAGCAAGGCGGATGGGAATATGCAAATAGCAGCGATCCGTTGAGCTTGAATCTGTATGTGTATTGCGTGGATCCTTCTGGTAATATAGTTTATATTAAAGATAAGTAGGTGAAAAGATTGGTTGATAAAAAGATTCTTAATGATTTCAAAGATTTGAAGATCACAAAGAAAGAGCTGGAAGAAAAAATTGGTACAACTCAATTAAAAAACGGTATTCATAACCCTATAGAAATCACTGCTCAGGATGTTGTGAATCTGCTTAAAGCATATCAAAGTAGCAGAATTACAATAGATATGTTGCTTCAATGGGTCAATACAGTCTGGTTCACTGATTTATTTACGTATAGTGATAATTATTGCGATTCTATTGCAAGCGTGATGAACAAGCTTGAAGAAATTGATGAGAATGGATATATTTTGGCAAACAATGAAATTGAAAAGTATGTACAAGCATTAATAACAAACACTGAAATTACTTAAAAAAAAACGCGACTTTTACTTGTAAGTGAATATAGGTATTCAAGAGATAAGTTTAAATTCCCGAGGAACTTTAAACTTCAGCAAAAACCAAACAACAAATTTATTTCTTGCATAGAGGTAAATAATTAACTACCAATAAAAAACAAAGGAAAAACAATATGAAAAAACAAATAATAAGCGTAATATTTACAATAATGCTGATATTCGTCTTCGGCGCACCGATAATATCAGATGCAATTGATATAGATTGTTTGGAAGGATCATTATGTCCTGACTGCAATTACAAGTTCACAGCGGATGAAATATCGGTAATAAACGATGGAACAACCGATGATACTTACTATACATTCGCGGCATACTGCCCGACTTGCGACAAGCTGATATATTGAAAAGTTCTTGGTTATCATGCCAATGCGGGGCATACATACACCACCACATATCCGGGTTATGATTCTATATACAACGGATTTTGACAGGATATATTCAAGTAAGATATTTTTTGTGGAAATTTTATAATTTATATGTTATAATCGTCTCATGAATGATAATTTCGAAAATATACCCTGTCCTCCGCTTTATCTTGCTCCCATGGCCGGGGCCGCGGACAGAGCGTTTCGTATAATATGCCGTGATAACGGCGCAGATATCCTCACCTCTGAGATGATTTCCGCGAAAGCGATTTATTATAAAGATAAAAAGACAATTGCGCTGACATCATTTTCCGACGCGGAAAGGCCGTTTAAAATTCAGCTTTTCGGCAGTGAGCCCGAAATACTCGCTTATGCCGCACATGAAATTACGGAAAAAATATGTCCTGACGGTATAGATATAAACATGGGCTGCCCCGCGCCGAAAATAACTGACAATGGCGAAGGCAGCGCGCTTATGAAGGATATAAATCTGATATTTCGCATTGTGTCCGCTGTACGCGCCGCGACGGATCTTCCGCTTTCGGTGAAGCTTCGCGCCGGATGGGACGATAAAACGAAAAATGCAGTTGATGCCGCACGCGCGGCGGAGGCGGCCGGAGCAGATATGATTTGTGTTCACGGAAAAACCCGCGCTCAATCATACAAACCGCCGGTCGATCTCGATATAATACGTGAAGTGAAGCATGCGATATCGGTACCGGTTATCGGGAACGGTGAAATATGTGATTATTTGTCGGCTAGGCGAATGCTGGAGGAAACCCGCTGTGACGCGCTGATGATCGGACGCGCCGCGTTGGGGGCTCCGTGGTTATTCAATGAGATTAAATGCGGTTTTTCCGGCGAGAAATTCGTTAAGCCGGATATATTTGATACTATGATGCGGCATATTAAATTGAAAATGAGCTTTATGCTGGACAAAGTAGCTGTTTGCGAATTAAGAGGGCAGCTTTCTTATTATATAAAGGGTAAAAAACACAGCGCGCAATGCCGCGAAAAACTAAACAGCGCTGAAAAATGCGAAGATATTATTGAAATATTAACTCAATGGAACGCTCTTGACGGCGGAGGTACCGATGACTGACGGTTTTGACGAAAAGTCTCTTGTGAAAAAAGCGCAGGACGGTGACAAAGGCGCATTTGAGGAGCTAATGCGCCGTTATGAAAAGAAAATATATTGTTTTGTTCTCTCCTATGTGAAGAATCCTCACGACGCAGAGGATGTCACCCAGGATACTTTTCTGCGTGCTTACAGATTTATAAACAGTTTTGCTTTCCGGTCGTCCGTTTCAACCTGGCTTCATACAATCGCGAAAAATATGTCCATGACATTTATAAAAAAGAAATCAACATATTCATGTGTTTCCGCGGAAACCGAAGAAATGGATTTATATGAAACATCGGTTGTATGCGCTGCTTCCGGACAAAAAACTCCGGAGGATCAGGTCATCGGCGATGAGCTTATGATATACATAAAAAATGCGATAGAATCGCTTCCTGATGAATTCAGGGAAGTGATTGTTATGAGAGAAATCAACTCATTGAGCTACACCGAAATCGCGGAAATAACTGAATCGGAACTCGGCACGGTGAAAAGCCGTATCTCACGTGGACGCGCCATGCTTCGTGAATTTCTTTCTGAATATACAGGTAAAAACAAATAACGACCGGAGAAGGGAACAAATCCGGTTATAACGAGTCTAACATTACATAAATAATAAAGCAAGGATATCCCATAATGGAAGAAACAGAAAAAAGTGTCGGAAATGATTCCGTCCATGAAAAAATTAAATCTCAACTTTACGATTATGCTGATCTTCTGTCCGGCGTTTCTGATACGCCGGAGGATATTGATATCGAAAGCATAAAAAAGCATATTTCGGAATGTGCGGAATGCCGCGCCGAGCTTGAAGAAATATTAAAGCTTAAGGCGGCAATACAAAAAATATATCAGGTACCCGACAGTTTGGATAAAAAGCTGTCTGATGCTGTATCAAAGGAAAAAGCGCCGTCACGCGGCTTCCGCCGTCCGGCGTATTTCGGCACGGTTGCCGCCGTAGCTATTATTGTTCTCTTTATCGGGGCATCGGCTTTTGCCGGTCATATTAAAAACGAAGACGCAAATCCCGGCATGCCTCCCAGTAACCAGGAGAAAGCCGGCGGAAGAATTTCAGACGCATATACCGGCATAATAAAAGACGGAACATCAAAAATTGACAATTCACAAGACATCCCATTGCCTTCGGAATCTCCTTGCGTTAAGGACTCCCGAGAACAGCTTGCATTTACAAAATCCTATTCAAATGAAGATGAAAAAACAATCCTGCTTCCGGAGGAAGGCTCTTTTTCCGAAAATACAGTTAAAACATGGATAGAAAATTATAAATTAAAAAACGGAATAGGAAAAACAAATGATATCGCTGTCGTCGCCATGACTTTGGACGAAGTATACGATGTACTGAAAGCCGGTCTCTCCGACAAGGCCTCTGAGGGAATAATATTAAACGATGATACAATTGTTTTGTCGGCCGGAGTATTTACGACGGCAAAGGCTCTTCTCTATCAATGCGGAATTGAGAATATTTATACATTCCCGTCGTTGGACAGCACGGCGACTTACATTTTTACGCTTCATTGAAGCTCGGAAGTATTATTAACTCGGCAATTAAATAATACCGATCAAAGAGAGAAAAGCTCCGTAATATGGGGCTGTTCTCTCTTGTATTAGTCAATAATATCTCAATAACAAACATAATAAAACAATAGTTGTATTGGCGATTTAAATATTATTAATATTAAATATATAATATTTTTTCTGTCTATATTTACAAAATGGTTTTCAAGTGATATAATGAGTGAGCAGATGGCAAATAAAGTCTCTGATATAATAATAATAAAGAGGGAAAATCATGAAAAGAACAATAGCATTTCTTATGGCTGCTCTTTTTGCACTTTCGGTATGCGGTATTTATGCATCCGCAGCCGGTGAAAAAGCGCTTACTATGTCGCTCGAAAAGCCGGCCGGATACGAATCCGCTACGTCTGTTGAATGCGAGAATTTTGTTGATGCCGCAGGTAATTATACTGGTCATCAGGATCAGGGACCGTATGATTATGTATACCTGAAAAAAGAAGCCGATAATCCTCATGCGACTATTAAATTCTCAGTTACCGAAGACGGTACATATGATTTCCTTGTAGAAATTATGGCATATACGACGGCTATTCCTCGTACCGGACTTGTTCAGATCGACTCCGGCGAGAAATTTTATATCGGTTCTACTCATGGCGACAGAAACCTCATTACTGAGTATTACACCGGCATGTCTGCCGAGCTCAAAGCCGGCGACCATACCTTCACAATCTATCTTGCCGATGATTTTGACAACACGACAGTAAAAAGCCTTTTCTTTGATAAGTTTAATTTTGTAAAAAAGGCTGATGCTCCGAAGGAAGAACCTATAGAAGAACCCAAAGAAGAACCTAAGGATGACACAACCGCTCCTTCCACAGGAGATAATACAGTTGTGTTCGCTCTTACAGGAATCGCTGCTCTCATTTCTGTCGTTGTAATCACAAAAAAGAAAGCAAAATAAAAGCGTCAATAGAATATTGAACTATAAGCAGAGCGTAATCAGTTTTTTGAGCTGATTCGCTCTGCTTCCGTTTTAAATAACGTCTATTGAATTATGCCGTTTTCGAACGCAAATCATTGTTTTTCATGTCTTCCTTAGTGTCGAATGTGTTTTATGATTGTTCAGCAGACATTAATTGGCAGATAAAGGAGTAAGAATATGAAGTAGGATATGATACGGGGGATGAGCGACAAAGAAGCCGTTGAATACCTGATACAGAAAATGAAACGCCTTAACGTCAGTCCGAAGGAGCTTCCGGCGTTTCAAGACGATTTCAGCCAGGTAATGATAAAGGATTGTGAAGAATTTGGCTGGACGGACGAGAGAATGATAGAGGAACTGGTGACGGAGGGGTTCGGACTTTAATACTGCTTAAAGTATATCATCTAAGTTAAGCAACTGGTACGGAGAATACAACACTTGAGAGTGCAGTATTTATAAACAGCTAATTGCATCAAAATCCAATATAATGTTTCAATTTCTATAGCCTGTCGCTGTAAACTGAACTTGTCGAGAACACTATTTAAGTTACAACAGATATTTAGAATTTTATAATTGTTATATAAATCGATAATAACAATTTTTTTAAAAAAAACCATTGACTATAATATATTTATATGATACTATAACAATAGAAATAAAAAAAGTTAATATTTAACAACTTGGAGGAATACTAAAGAAATGAAAAAATTATTCGCATTAATTCTTTCCGCGGCTTTAATGGTTTCTGTTTCAACTGTTGTATCTGCCGACAGGACTAAAACTTATGAAGCGGCAAAAGGCACGGCGGTTCTTGATGGTAAAATGGATGACGCATACAAAGCAGCTCAGGTTATTTCTACGACGACTACTGCAGAATATGTGAATGAATCCGACCAAAAAAATGCGCCTACTGCCGAAGTAAGGTTTCTTTGGGATGACAATTATCTTTATGCGTATTGCGAAGTAAAGGATTCGACGCCGAGCACCGGTTACGACTCAGAAAATCCGTATAATTCCGACAGTATTGAAATATTTGTTGATTTGAAAAACACGGATACAGATAAGGATGTCGATCTTGCATATGACGATTCCGCTCCGACCGCAGGACAATTCAGAGCGAATACCAATAACGACAATGTAACCACAGGCTTGCATGCATTATTCGTATGGGGCCGAGATAACGGTAAATTGAAAACAATAACAACTAAAACCGACACAGGCTATATTTCAGAATTTGCTATACCATTTTCAGATGATTTCGCTAAAGCGGCAAAAGAAGGTAAACTTATAGGAATCGGTTTTCAGGTTAATGACGACGTAAACAACGACAATACATATGAAGGCGTTTCGCTTCTTTCCGCTGAAGATGGATCTGCATGGCAGTATATAAGCGGTCTCGGAAACCTTAAGCTCACGGGAAATACATATGTGGCTGAGGATACATCCGACGATAATACCGATACAGAAACACAGAATCCGACGACTGGTGATTCGATATATGCTCTTATAGCGATTTGTCTTATCAGTGCCGGTTTACTCGCTTTCACAGTAAAACGCCACAAAGCATAAAATAATTTATTAATTAATGTCTACTGAACAAATACGAATTTCAAATTTCGCTGCGGTAGATGATGTGTTATTAGCAAACAATATAGGAACACAAAAAAGGCGCAAAGAACCTTTTTCAGGTTCAGGACAATAACAGACATAGCGATACAG
>JAYFRN010000041.1 GCA_034925865.1 Oscillospiraceae bacterium
CTGTATCGCTATGTCTGTTATTGTCCTGAACCTGAAAAAGGTTCTTTGCGCCTTTTTTGTGTTCCTATATTGTTTGCTAATAACACATCATCTACCGCAGCGAAATTTGAAATTCGTATTTGTTCAGTAGACATTACATAAAATATATGATATAAAAGTAAAGGCCACACTAAAGGCATTATCCTTCGGTGTGGTCTTTACTGTTGTTGCTCCGCTTGAAGAGTGTTTGTCAAAAATCACTTGTTTAAGTTATCCCTTTGACGAACGCCCTTTTGAAGTGCTTTTTTGTGTTCCCGTACAAGCATAAAAAATGTTTTTTCTGTAGGCTTTATCGGCCATAATCAATAGGGCTGAGAAAATATTTTTCTGTAAACTGTACGACAAATTGCGCTGTAATTCACTTGCAAATTATATTCTTGGTGTATAATGACTATGCAGTTTCTAAATCTGTACAGAGCCGTAAATGTATTCAGCTCTTTATGACAAATTCATGATGTGTTAAAGGAAAAATAATAATGGAAAAATGGTTTACACTCGATCAAATTGATACAAACACTTATATTATCAGCGAATACAGGCACTGGGAGGAAACCCATTGCTATTTAATAAACGGTACCGACCGCAGCTTGTTGATCGACACCGGACTCGGAATCTGCAATATTTATAACGAAGTGATAAAACTGACCGACAAGCCGGTTGCCGCCGTAGCTACCCATATTCATTGGGATCATATCGGCGGCCACAAATATTTTCCCGATTTTTACGCACATGAAGAAGAACTGAACTGGTTAAACGGCGAATTTCCTCTTACAATGGAACAAATCAAAGAGATGGTGCTGGATCGCTGCGACCCGCCGGAGGGTTACGACGTGAACAGCTATGAATTCTTTCAGGGCACGCCGACAAGAGTATTAAAGGACGGCGATATAATCGAACTCGGCGGACGGCACATTAAGGTACTGCATACACCCGGGCATTCACCGGGACATATGTGCTTTTGGGATGAGGAACACGGGTATCTTTTTACGGGCGATCTTGTTTATAAAGATACGCTGTTTGCTTATTATCCGTCGACCGACCCGGAAGCGTATCTTGCTTCCTTAGAAAAAGTATCGGCGCTGACGGTCAAGAGCGTTTTTCCGGCGCATCACACGATTGATATTCAGCCTGAAATTCTCACCAGGATGCGCGATGCTTTCCGACAGCTGAAGGCTGACGGAAAGCTGCATCACGGCAGCGGGATTTTTAATTACGGCGACTGGGCTGTCTGGCTGTGAGGAGAAAAGTTATGCAGACGCATAATCAGATGCTTATTTAATGTTAATAAAATTTAAGAAAGGGCAGAAAGAATGGAAAGATTGATCAGAACAAATTACTATCAGCATTTCGACGCGGATGATTCTCTGCAATATCCGGCTGAGAATTACGGCGGATGGAAAACGGCAATGCTGCCGATAGAGCCGGAGACCACCGCTTTTGTATCGATGCACGCCTGGTATACCGGAGAGCCCGGGCAATATCCTGGATGGGAACGATGCGTGGAATACATACCCCGCGCCAACAGGATATGTAAAGAGCTTCTCCCCGGTTTTTTTGAGAAAGTACGTGCTTCCGGAATGCGGCTTATCCATGTGGGAAGCTCTAATATGGTTGTCGGCCGTTACCCCGGATATCAAAAGACGCTCGATATCGTGGGAAATGTCAGAGACGAATATGACGTCTTTCCCGGAGATGCGACCGTGAGCAAGCTTAATTCCTTTAAATGGTCAAATGTTTTTGTCGGAACGCATAACGCCGGAGACGTAGCGCGTGGTCAGAAGGAACTTGATTTCAATCCGTATGTAAAGCCGGTCGGAGACGAACATATCGCCATAAACAGCGCGCAGCTTTTGGGTCTGTGCCGACATTATGATATTCATCATCTTATATATACGGGCTTCGCGATAAACGCGTGCCTTCTTATTTCGCCTTGCGGATTTGTGGATATGACAAGACGCGGCATAATGTGCAGCTCGATCCGCCAGTTGACGACCGCCGTGGAAAACCGGGAATCGAGGCGCGGCGAAAAAAACAAGGAATTCGGTCTCTGGTATGACGCTCTTTTATTCGGATATGTATATGATCAGATTGATGTGGAGGAAATGCTTGGCAGTCTTTTATCAAGCCGATGAATGCTCACAACCAACAGCTCGGGTTCGTTATTGATGCGCGGCACCACGACGGTGTTGGTCAGCCCTCTGCTTACGATCAGGCGACCGTCATAAACTCCGCTTGTATATTTCGGAAACAATCCCTGTCCCGGTGAGAAAAGCCCCCTCCCGAACAATCTTATCTGTCCGCCGTGCGCGTGTCCGGCGACGGTAATATCTATATTGAGCTTTGAAATATATTGAAAATAATATTCAGGACGGTGACACATAAGAAGCTTATAACCCTTTTTTTCGGCAAATTTGGTCAGCCATTCCGTATCTGTCGGCTCCTGCATGGAAAGCCCGCCTATGTTTATATCACCAAAGCGGATCGACGCATTTTCCAGAAGCACCACACCTGATTCCTTTACAACAGACCTGTCAAAAAGCCCGTCGCTATCAAGGGCTTTTTCGTGATTTCCGGGCTCGTAAAATGTGGGCTTCAGCTGTGCCGCCTCCCGAAGGAAAGCATAACCGCGCTCACAGCCCTGCTTTTTTGATATCAGGTCGCCTGGAATGGCTATGAAATCTATTTTTTCACGCTTTATACGCGTGATAACCTCATCATATTCCGCGTTATGCAGATCCGCGGCGACCGCGAAGCTTATTTCCGGGCCGTTTTCCGCGGTTATATTATAATATGTTGTGACCATTCTGCGACCTTCTTAACTTTAAAAGTAATAAGTCCGGACAGATAAACCGGCGAACCACTAAAAGTTCATTTAAATATAGACTTAAATTATTATATAGCCTTTTATTCGTTACACCGTTTCGTTCGTTGCAGTGTTATATAATAACAGGCGGTGATATTTTGGGAATTGCCGAAACGAAAAACAAACAGATTAAAAGATTATGATTATAGCCAAAATGACGCGTATTTTATCACCATATGTTATAAAGATAGACACGAAATGTTAGGTGATATAATTGTAGGAGACGATGCCCACATCATCTCGAATATGGCATAATCACATAAAAATACATAAATAGAATTACCGGTATTGATAAATATGTGATTAAGCCAAATCATATACATATGATAATATTTATTTGTTTGACAGGAAACGGGACGATGTAGGCATCGTCCCCTATTGTTATTATATACACCTTTCTGATTTATGTCAAACCTCTTTGTACTGCGCGGCTATTATGACTTTTAGCTGATTTTAGGTAAAAACAGAAGCACCAAATAACGGGATTCCTTCGCATGAAGAAATCCCGTCTTCTTAAATTTCCGTTTTAATATCTGATTGCATCTTCCAGTTTCTTTTGTTCCTCTGTAGGGTTGGCGAGCTTGAATTCCGCACCCACGGAGGTATTATCCTTAACGCCGTCTGCACAGATTGATTCTATCTGCGCTTTTGTCGCTGTAAGAAAAAGCGTGTCGTCTATTATGCCGGCTTCGAAACCATGTTCTTTGAAAAATTCATAAGCTGTATTAAGCGCGGCTTTTTCATCCTTTGCGTCTCCCGAAACGGCATATTCTGCCTTCAATGCAAAAAGCTTGCCGTCTTCCGTGTTTTCAAGCTCCTGACCGAGAGTTATTGATGTTCTGAATTTCCCAGGTGTTACGGGATTTGCCCAAATACCCGACGGCACATTTTCGGATTCGGTCGCACCTGAGGTAATGCCGAAAAACAGCTCCTGAAATTTGTCAGTACATGTAATATTGATATCAGATTTTACGGGATCATCTGTATTGTTTCGGCTCAAAAGAATGCCAACCGCGGCCGCCGCGATGATACAGAAGCAGGCCGCAAGCGATCCAATTTTAAGCCACATGCTTTTTTTATTCTTTTTTTGAGCTTCCCAGTGTTTATCGCTGTCCGCGATAATTTCATCCGGAATTTCTCCGACTGAATCATACATTTTATTCTTATCCATGAAATAAATCCTCACTTTCAAGATATGTTTTTAGGTCCTTGCGTATACGGTATAGAACATTGGCCGCCTTTGTTTCACTTATCCCGAAAACCTCGGAGATCTCCTTGACGGAATACGAATGCCAGTACCGGCAGACAAACATTCTTCGTTTATCCTTCGGCAGACCATACAGGTATCGCCCGATTACTTCGCCGAGTCTTGCGTTTTCGATTTCATCATACAGAGTACCGGATGCGGGCAGACAATCCTCAAGCTCGTCGACCGACAGTTCAAAATCGCCGCCCCTGCGCTTGCCGGCATATTTTTTTCTTATACAGTCAAGCGAGATACGGCGCGTAAGCTTGCCGAGATAAGTGCGCAGTATTTCCGGTCTGTGCGGAGGAATCGAATTCCAGGCGGCAAGATAAGTGTCGTTTACGCACTCCTCGCTGTCGGAAGTGTCCTGAAGAATGTTTTGAGAAATGCGATTCAGGTAATTCCCGTATTTCTTCTGCGTTTCTCTTATTGCTTCCTCGTCTCTGGCCAGGTACATACGGACAATCGGTTCGTCTTCCATATGGCGGTCTCCTTTCTTCTGATGTGTTCTAAGGCGCCTTCACTAATATATCTCGTAAAATAATGAATTTCATCTGACATTATAATTGTAATTTAAATATTTATTAAACCTGTCCCTGAACTAAATTTCACGAAGTTGGGACGTCAAAAAATATTGTCATATTTATTCATTAAATAGTTTAAAAGATATTAGTTCAAAAGGTTTATTAACCATCTCAGAATACTGATAGATTTCTTTACATTGAGCAAAAGTTAATTCTTTATAAAAAGGATGGTCTACAATATTATTAAATTGCTGTATTTGAATCACAATGATAGTTTGATTCCAAGGAGTGTTATATTTCACACCTTCTTTGTATCTGCCTAATTCTTTGAAAACTCTTGTGGTATAACAGAGTTTTCCCTGATTCAACCGGCTAATAATCGAAGAATGCTCTTTTCCCGGGAAAGTCATTGTGCTCTGTTCCATTTTGTTCCCTCGCTTTTCACACCCATTTTAAATTATCTACACAAAAACAACCTATGATTGTATAGACTTGCAATAAATTTAACCCTAAGTAACACTACAACGAACGAAACGGCTTTACGAATAAAAGGCTATATAATAATTTAAGCTTTAACATTAAAAGCATCGTTTTTCAATAATAGAGTGGCTTGTTACAAAGTTAATTTGTTCGTAATGTTTCGTATAATTTCTATCGTTCGTTGTAGTGTTAAATTAATTATGGTCTTTTTTCGTCCGATGGTTTTTCCGTTCGACGTGGAGCAGCTTTTTCTGAGTACGCTTTTCTTCCGGGGAACGCGGAACATAAACCGGCTTTCCTGTGAACGGATCAAGTCCTGTCCAGAACATACAGGTTGAAGCTGTTCCCGGCGTGGGGTAAAAATCCTGAACCTGTTCGGGATCGTAGCCCCATGTTTTTATATATTCATGAAGTATCTGGGCGTCCTTCTCGGTGCTGCCGGGATGCGAGGACATGAGATATGGCACGAGATACTGCTCCTTGCCGCATTCGGCGCACAGGCGGAAGTATTCGTCCTTGAATTTCTCGTAAACTTCTATCGGGGGCTTTCCCATCAGCCCGAGTACTTGGGGAGAACAATGCTCAGGAGCGACCTTGAGCTGTCCACTGACATGATCGGAGACAAGCTTTCTAAAAAACCCGCTCTTTTTATCCAATAACATATAATCGTATCTTATCCCGGAGCGGATAAAAACGGCCTTTATACCGTCAATTTTTTCGGCGCGTGATAAAAGCTCGCAGTATTCGCTTTCGTCGGCAATCAGGTTTTTGCAGGGCTTTGGAGTAAGGCACCTGCGATTCTTACACAAGCCGTCCGTAAGCTGCTTGCTGCACGAGGGATATCTGAAATTGGCGGTCGGACCGCCTATGTCATGAATATACCCCTTGAAATCCGGCATCAGGGTGAGAAGCCTTATTTCATCAAGCACGGATTCTATCGAGCGTGATCTGACCTCGCGTCCCTGATTGTACGCTATCGAGCAGAACGAGCAAGCGCCGAAGCAGCCGCGGTTGTGCGTTACGGAAAATTTCACTTCGGTAAGCGCAGGAATTCCGCCATCCGTTTCATACGAAGGATGATATCGGCGTGTGTACGGAAGCGAATAGACCCTGTCGAGCTCTTCGCGCGAGAGCGGCGGAGAGGGCGGATTTTGTATAAGCACCCTGTCTTTATATCCCTCCGCGACCGGATATCCGGTGATGGAGTCCATCGCATCATATTGAATTTTGAACGCGCGCGCGTATTTTGCCTTGTCAGAAACGATGTCGTCGAATTCTCCGGCGAAAACCGTTCCCTCCGGCTGTGGCTCGGAGGCTTTCTGTAGATATGCGGTTCCGCGCACGGAGCGGATTTTCCTGACCGGCACTCCTTTTTCAAGGAGCTTCGCTATTTCCGGCACGGATTTTTCTCCCATGCCATAGCTGATGATATCCGCGCGTGAATCAAGCAGGATGCCGCGCCGCACCCTGTCGCTCCAGTAATCGTAATGTGCGAACCGTCTCAATGACGCTTCGAGTCCGCCGATAATTATCGGCACGTCCTTATATGATTCCCTTATCCGATTGCAATATGTTATGACCGCTCTGTCAGGGCGCAGACCGGGCTTTCCGCCCGGCGAAAAATAATCGTATTTGCGCCTCTTTTTGTCAGAGGTGAAGTGCGCGACCATGGAATCAATATTTCCGCCCGTAACGAGGAAGCCGAGCTTCGGCTTTCCGAATCTGCGGAAATCGTCGCCTGATTCGCATCCCGGCTGAGCAAGTATCGCAACGCGGAAGCCGGAGGATTCAAGTACGCGCGATATTATCGCGACTCCGAAGGACGGATGATCGACATACGCGTCGCCCGTCACATATACGAAATCCGGCGCGTCCCACCCTCTCGCTTCGCATTCAGCGGCCGTTATCGGAAGAAATTCATTGTATGGATATTCGTTTTTCATATCGTCTTTCTTCTATGAATTTGTATATTCAGTTTATTATTGATAAATCACTGCTCCTGAGAGAAAACCAGCTGTTATATTTACGACTGAAGCTACTGGTTCCAGTAGCTTTATAATTATTAAAACGGTAATTAAATAAGTCTTGTTTTATAAGAAATCCTGCCGAAGCAGATTTACCTACACAAATAAGCGTCTGGAAAGACAGAACTGTCAATAATATTCATGAAACCGTAAATGCCTATATGTCATCTGTGGGGTAACAATTATGGTGTGAATAATCCGGCGCTTCCAGTGAAATTATTCCGCTTAGGATTTATAACAATATAAAAAGCTATTTCGATTATACATTGTTTTTATATAAACATCAAGTATATTGAAAAAATTGACAACTGGCTTTATTGCAGTAAAAGAAGGAAAATGAAAATATAAAATTACCTACGACAGGACATAATAATGGTTGACAAAAAGCGCGAAAAGTGGTATTATCAACTTGAATTTTCGAGAAGGATGTCTTAATACGTTTATAATATTCCGTGATCTGGTTCTGTTATATACGCTATAGCGGCATCCGTAAAATCAATAAATATTAAGAAAGGCATGCTAATCAAATGAAAAAAGTTATTTCGTGCATTCTTGCGGCGGCTATGATCGCAATGGCCGTAGCAATGACTTCATGCGAAGAAAAGCCCGCCGTAACAGGCAAAAACACCGGCACCGCTCCTGTCACCGGCACTGTTACGGGCGCAGCCGATCCCGATCCGTGGCCGACGGCCGATCTCAGCGGCAAAACCTTGAAGATTTTCGGCAGAGAAGACACCAGCTGGAAGACAAAGCCTGACATTTTACCGGAAACCGAGGTTGAGGACGATGTCATCAGCTCTGAGATCACAACCAGAAATCAATGGCTGAAAGACAACTACGGCTTTGACATTGAATTCACCGGAACCACAGACGCCGATTGGCTCAATACAGCAAAAGCAGAATTACAGGCCGGCACAGCCGGATACAACCTGTTCATCGGCAACGGTTCAAACCTTGCCGCGCTTTCAAAGGAAAACGCGCTTGTGGACCTTGCTTCACACGACACCATAAATCTTGACCGCGAATGGTGGGATCAGTGCTCCATCCGAGACCTCTCCATCGCGGGTAAAGTGTTCTTCCTCACAGGAAGCCTTTCGACCTCCGATATCGACTGCACATACGCTTTGTATTTCAACAAGGCGGCAGCCGAAGAGAACAATATCGAGAATCCGTATCAGCTCGTATATGACAACAAATGGACTCTTGACAAGCTACTTGAAATTTGCAAGGATGTCCGCGTTGATACAAACGACGACGGCAAATGGACCGATGTCGACAATTACGGCTATCTTTGCGAAAACTATGACTCTTATGCCATGTTCTTCGGCTCCGGCGAAACCGTCGTCAAAAAGAACGCGGAGGATCTTCCAGAGTTTTCTCTTGAGACGACCCGCGCCGCTGATGTCGTCGAAGCTATGAAGAATTATTACACTGCTGACGGTGTGTTCGTAAACTATGCCGCAACTATCACTCCTATGTTCCAGAAGAGACAGTCCGTGTTCTGCGGAACAATTCTTATGAAAGCAAGAACAGTTTTCCGTCAGATGGATGACGACTTCGGAGTTCTCCCGCTTCCTAAATATGAATCTTCTCAGGAAAACTATGTAAGCGCAGTCAGCTCCGGAACAAGCGGCTCTCTTGTCGGCATACCGACGAGCTGTGACGATGTCGATTCTGCGGTTTTGATGCTCGAGTTGTTCACAAGAAAATCCCATGACACCCTCAGAAAGGGTTATTACGACGTTGTCGTTACCAAGCAGTCTGTCCGCGATGAGGATTCAGTAAAAATGCTCGACATTATCCTTGGCAGCCGTGTATTTGACGCCGCATATATTTACAGCTGGGGCGGCTGGTTCACATGGCTTTACAACATCGCCGGAAATCCCTCCGGAGCAAATATTGCTTCGCAAATCAGCGCTCAGAAGGATAAGACGCTCACTGACATTCAGGATACCGTCGACGCTTTCAAGTCATTTATCGGTTGATGTTTATTTAAACAGAACAGAAATAATTTTATAAAAGCGCCGCGCCCGGAATTAAATCCGGGCGCGGATTATTTTTATGTGAATGCTCAGAGAAACGCCTCAAAAATGCCGCATTATTAAATCGGCATTTAATAATTACCGAAAAACAAAGTTTTTAAATGCCGTTTTAATCACAATTCAGATATTTAAAGCGGCAATTTTCGGCTTCACCCTTATATTGATTAATGTTTTTACATTTTCTAATATTTCCTGTGAAGTTACATCAATCATAAGCCAACGCGAACCGTTAAAGGGCTTTGTGTTCTGATATAGCTCCATTAAATATAAATCAAAGGATTGCATTATCAATTCGGTTTCTACTGCTTCCTTTATACCGATAGAAATCAAACAAGTGAAATGATTTTCTTTCGGATATAATGTGCATATAGAACGACTGGATTTTTTATATTTCACATTCCAGCCGGGTTCCATTGAACATCTGCTGTATTCTATGCTCGGATTGATTTTATAAGTATCTTCAATATACATACATAAATCATCCCACAAATTAAAACTGACATATTTAGAAAAGTCTGAAAAATCGGGTTTACTATCTTGCGGAAATAATGTGTGCCATGTCATATCGATGCCTCCTGTGAAAATTATTAGTGTACAGTATTACGACTTATTAACTCGGCAATTTAATAATTACCGCTTAAAGAGAGAAAAAGCTCTGTTATATGGGCTTTTCTCTGTTATAAAACAAGGCGTATTTTAATGCCGTTTTAATAATTGCCGTTTTAATAAAGATGGACTTGCTCTTAAAAATCCCGGAGAGGCATTTTGCGTCAGCATCCTATTACAACAGCTCTTTATATATGACGCTTTTTGCGATTCCGCGGTCATGCGCGACGGCCTTTATCGCATCCATCCGCTCTGCTCCGGAGGATATATAATGTTCATAATGTTCTTTCACGGTCATATCAGACCAGAATGCGTCGGAATCGGATGGTTTCGGCGCGCCCTCTACGACAAGCACATATTCGCCCTTCGGCTCTTTATGGCGGTATATCTCTATTGCTGCGGCGATATCGGTCCGGATAACCTCTTCGTTGAGCTTAGTAAGCTCTCTGGCAAGCGAAAGGCGGCGGTTGCCCAAATAGGTGAGCATTGCGTCAAGCGTTTCCTTCAGATGATGCGGCGCCTCGTAGAAAATAAGCGTCCGACGGTCCGTGCTGACTTCGATAAGCCTTTCGCGGCGCTCTGCTTTTGCCGTAGATAAAAAGCCTTCAAATGAAAATCTTCCGGTAAACAGTCCGGACAGAGTAAGCGCCGATATCGCGGCGCACGGTCCCGGCACGGTGAACACCGGCACGGAGCTTTCGGCACAAAGCCGCACGAGATCCTCTCCCGGATCGGAAATCGCGGGAGTGCCTGCGTCGCTGACGAGCGCGCAGCTTTCACCGGCGACAAGACGGGATATTATCTCCGGCCCCCGTACTTTTTTATTGTTTTCATAATAGCTGACGAGCGGTTTTTTTATGTCGAAATACGAGCACAGCTTCATTGTGACTCGCGTATCCTCCGCGGCAATGAAGCTCACCCCGCGCAGTATCATTACCGCGCGCGGCGAGAAGTCCGATAAATTTCCAATTGGAGTGGCGACTATGTAGAGCGCGCCCGATATTATCTCGTTTGACAATTTTATTTCTCCCCTAAATTTTATATTCTATATTCAGAATAGACTCTCCTCATACCGTCGGAAAGCTCTCCGTTATCGTCGTAAATCCGGAAGGATTCCCTGAGCTTCATTGACGGAAGAGCGTCTTTTTTTGCGCGGCAAAGTATCAGCTTCGGAGCTTCACGGGGTCTTGTTTCGACCGGCACAAGCTCTTTAGGCTCAAGCCGTGCGGCTTTTAGCGCGGCGAACAACTCGCTCATCCGATCGGGACGGTAAACCATGAACAGCTCTCCTCCGTTTTTTAAAAGCTTTGACGCCGAAAGACAAGTGCCGTAAATGTCGGCCTTTATTTCGTGCCTCGCGATCAGCTTGTCAGAACCGGCGTTGAGATAACCGGAAGTGGATTTCATATAAGGCGGATTAGACACCACGAAGTCAAGCCCGGTGAGCGGAATATGTCGCGAAGCATCAAGATAATCGCCCTCGATTACTTCGATAATATTAGAAAAGTCGTTCATTCCGGCGTTTTCCGCAGCGACCGAGGCATACTTCGACTGTATTTCGAATGAATATATTTTTTTCGGGCGCCGGTAAACGCACAGCAGAACCGGTATGACTCCGGTCCCGGTTCCCAGCTCCGCGCCGGACGCGCCAGGCTTGAACCGTGTAAAAGCCGTAAGCAATACGGCATCCGTTCCGTAGGAAAATCCGTCGCTGTATTGATATATGCTGTGTCCGGGGCAGATCTCGTCGAGACGTTTCATATATAATCCTGATTTATTTACGTATTTGGAGTATTTAAAATAAAAAGCAAGGCGCTTTTAATATTATAATGCCCAAATTTGCTTATGTCAACAAAAACGCTTGTACGTTGCGTTGAATAAAAAAAGTTCAGCTGAAGAAAACAATTTAACTCAGATGGTAATAAATTGTAATAAACTCTCGAAGAAAATATAATTTTTGTATTGACAACCAAAATAATTGTGTTATACTTCAAATGAACAATGTTCATTTGCGAGGTACTTAAATTGTCCAGAGAAATTGAAAATCCAAAAGAGCTTATTTTGGATGAATCCAAAAAAATAATGTATGCCGAAGGATATTCGGGTATCAGTATAAGACGAGTTGCGAAGAAATGCGGCATAGCAGTGGGAACAATATATAATTACTTCCCCACAAAAAAAGAACTTATCGTAGAAATGATGGCAAGCTTTTGGGAGGAGTATTTTACCGAAATTGAAGAAATATTGGGTTCTCGGGAAGATTTTTATGTGAAGCTTAAAAATATATTTGATTCTCTCGGTCATTTTTTAATACGGTTTAAAGCGATTTGGTTAAACAGCGAGCTTTATAATTTTCCTGATTATATTGAAAGTGGTTTGAAAAAAGAAAACATATATATCAATAAGCTGATAAATTTAATTGAGGAATTACTGAAGAAGGAAATATACGGACACACTGATTCAGATGAAGAAAAATTTGACACTCATAAAATGGCCGGGTACATTGTAATTAATTTTATTTCAATGATACAAATGCCATATCTTGAATACCAATTTTTCGAAAATATACTTAAAAAACTGTTCTGAGTTTGATTCGGATTTTATCAGAAAAAAACATAATCTAAAAAGATATGATTTTTATATAAGCGCAAATTAATAACATTCATATTCATTAATTAGGAGTATTCAATCATGAGGTATTTAGAGCCGATTTTTGATTTGTTTTATTTGGTATCGGTAATTTTTATGTCCATTAAAATGATCTTGGCAGGAAAGAAACATAAGAATAAAATGATAGAATTATACGGATATATGGGCTTTGTATTGGGATTCGGTGATTCATTTCATCTCATACCAAGAATATATGCCTTGTTAACCACCGGTTTAGAAGCAAATGCAGCAACTTTGGGAATCGGAAAGCTTATAACATCTATTACAATGACTTTGTTTTATGCAATCCTGTTCAGAATTGTTGAAGCGCGATTTAATTTAAAAAATGACAATGGTATCAGGATATTCGCGGGAATATTGATCATAGCAAGAATAACACTTTGCCTTATGCCCCAAAACAAATGGACTTTATATGATGCGCCAGTTAGCTGGGGAATATACAGAAACATACCATTTGCAATTTTGGGTGTATTAATTGTATATTTGATTTTAAAGAAATCCTATGAAACCAAAGACAATACCTTCAAGAAGATAGGAATAGCAATTATAATATCCTTCGCCTGCTATTTGCCTGTTGTATTGTTCGCAAATACATTCAAGTTGATCGGGGTTCTTATGATTCCTAAAACACTTGCATATTTATGGGTGGTATATATCGGATATGAGGAGTTCAAGAAGCTGAATGCATAATTAACTCGGCATTTGTTAAAACGGCAATTAAATAATCCTTGTTTTACAAGAGAGAAAAGAACCAAAGCCTTTTCTCTCTTACAGCAGTAATTATTAAATTTCCGAGTTAATAAACAATTTTTCGTAGACAATACAGATAAAGCATAATAATACTTTAATCAAAGAAAGCTGCTATTCACATAGGAGCTTTCTTTTTTGGTTAAAATATTAAAATCAAGAACAAAACGTGCAACACAAAAGAAGTTTCGATAAGTCATATTCTATTAAGATTATAAATTTAAAACAATACTCATTTTGTTCCACGTAAAATCATTGTTAATGACATATTAGTATCCCATTGTTTTTCTCCTGCGTCATAAAGGGCAAGGCGTTTGTCATACTTTGTATTTTTGACTTCCTTTAATCTTTCTATTTCATCGGCTGTTACAACATTCGGCGCAATATGTGGTAGATATTCAATACTGTCAAGTTCAACTTGACGATTAGCGTTTATCATTGCATATGCTATTTCTTTTGAGTATTGAGGATTATCAGGGGTTAAATTTATTGTCAAATAATTAGTTGAAACATTCATAAAGCCAAACTTTTGCATGGCTAATGGTAATTCAGACTCGCTTAATGGATAAGCACAAACATTGTACTTTTTATCTGTCTCAGAATAGAAGTTTTTTGTACGATTATAAATTTCTGTTTCAAACTCCGTTTGTTCTGCAATACATGGAGCTTGAATGTTAATTCCTCTCCTTGCCGACAAAACAAGGCAAACTCCATTTGGCTTTAAAACCCTATATTGTTCACCAAAAAATTTAGAGGGTTCTACATGCTCTTGTACTGTGTTAGATATTGTAACATCAAAGGAATTATCGCCAAAAGGAAGTTTAGTTGCATCTGCTTCAAGAAATTTAATATATGGTGCATGTTTAGCTGAAAATTTAACAAATTGACTATCTCTGTCTGTGCCTAATATTTCAGCATTTGGATACCAGCGATATAGCGATTGTGATAATGCTCCAGGGCCACAACCAATTTCTAAAATGTTTTTTACAAAATCAATATTAAAACTTTTTGCATAAGACTCTTTAAAGATATCAGAAAAACGAAGTGAACGGGTGTAATAAAGAGTTCCAGCTCTCTGTAAATATGTTGACCAAATAGTATTCATTGCAACCTCCCTTAAATGTTCTTCAGCTATTAATTTTTTACAATTCTTTACTAAACACATTATAACCCACAAATTCACAATAAGCAAAAAAACTTATTGACACTATGAGGTTTCGTCTCTATTAGAACGGTGGGGCTTCCGTGCCATCATCATTCCAATAAGTATCATCTGTTTCATCATAATAGACTTGTCTTTCGTCTAATTGAAAAGATACCCATATCGAATTGATGCTATTATTAAATCGGTATTTAAATAACTACCGCTATAAGAGAGAAAAGGCTCTGGTATATGGGCTTTTCTCTCTTATAAAACAAGGCTTATTTAAATGCCGTTTTAATAACATATTGGCTTTCTTTTTTGGTTAAAATATTAAAATCAAGAACTAAGGAGATGATGCTCATGACAACTGATAACAGAACTCCTAATAAACTGATAAATGAAAAATCCCCATATCTGTTGCAACACGCATACAATCCCATAGACTGGTTTCCGTGGGGGCAAGAAGCTTTTCAAAAGGCAAAATCAGAAGATAAACCTATATTTTTAAGTATAGGCTACAGCACCTGCCACTGGTGCCATGTCATGGCTCACGAAAGCTTTGAGGATGCCGAGATAGCCGATATATTGAATCAATATTTTGTTTCAATAAAAGTTGACAAAGAGGAGCGCCCGGATATAGACAGCGTTTATATGTCATTTTGTCAGACGTTTACGGGCGGAGCCGGCTGGCCGATGAGTATATTCATGACATCTGATCAAAAGCCGTTCTTCGCCGGAACATATTTCCCGAAAAGCTCAAGCGCCGGCAGCACAGGCTTCAAGGAGCTGCTTTTTATCATCAGCGAGAGATGGAAAAGCGAAAATGATAAACAGAAGCTCATTGAGTCGGCGGAAGGCATAGCCGCTCAACTTAGAAATATTTCCGCGCAGGGCGGAGCCGGCGGCGAGAATGCCTCGCGGCTGGCGGATAAAGCCTATGAGTTATTCAAAAGTATCTTTGATAATGAATACGGCGGATTCGGATACGCCCCTAAGTTCCCATCACCGCATAATCTGATGTTTCTTATGGAGTATAACAGGATAAGCGGGAAATCAGATGCGCTTTCGATGGTTGAAAAAACCTTGACGCAGATGTATCGAGGCGGAATTTTCGATCATATCGGATACGGCTTTTCAAGATATTCCACCGACGGGCATTATCTCGTTCCTCACTTTGAAAAGATGCTGTATGACAACGCTTTGCTCATTATAAGCTATGCACAAGCATATGAGTCTACAAAAAATATATTTTATAAAAATATTGCGGAAAAAACGGCTGAATATGTTCTTCGCGAAATGACAAGCCCGGAGGGCGGCTTTTACAGCGCGCAGGATGCCGACAGCGACGGAGAAGAAGGAAAATACTATGTGTTTGAGCCGTATGAAATCATAAATATCCTTGGACAAGAAGCCGGGAATCACTTCAACGATTATTACGGCATCAAAAAAAACGGCAATTTCGAAGGCGGCAGGAGCATACCGAATTTGCTTGATAACAACAATTATGCTGAAGACGCGTTTAAGGATTATCTGCCGGAAATTTATCAATACCGCAAAGCCAGGACGAAGCTTCATCTTGATGACAAGATACTGACCGCATGGAATTCAATTATGATATCGGCTTTTGCCATGCTTTATCAGTTGACGGAAAATGAAGGGTATTTATACGCCGCGCGGAAAGCGGAAAAATTTATCGATGAAAAGCTTTTCGAAGACGGCACATTATATGTAAGCTTCCGGGACGGAAGCCGCGGCGCAAAGGGATATCTGGACGATTATGCCTTCTACGCGTTCGCGCTCATGCGTTTGTATGACGCGACCCTTGACACAAACTTTATCAATAAGGCAAGACGGCTCTGCGACAAGGCAATTTCGGACTTTTTTGACATGGGAAATGGAGGATTTTATCTTTACGGCAAGGAAAACGAAGAGCTTATCATCACACCCAAGGAAATATATGACGGCGCCATACCAAGCGGAAATTCGGTTATGGCATATAATCTGATAAAGCTTTCTTATTTAACAAACGACACGGAACTTGATGAAATAATAAAAAAGCAGCTTTTGTTTATCTCTTCCGGAGCAAGGAAATATCCGTCCGGACATTGCTTTTTTCTGCTTGCGCTGATGCTTCAAAACGATCCGCCGGAAACCGTAACCGCGGTTTTAAAAAACAAATCCGAACTTGCCGGTCTGCGCGGAAAATTCGGGCAGGGTACGATCGTCAGGATCGTCGATACTCCTACAGATGAATACAGGCTTATCAATGACAAAACGACGTTTTATGTCTGTAAAAATCATGTATGCATGAATCCCATAAATGATTACACGCAAACAAGCTCGAAGCTTCGAATCTGAAAATTTACAATGCATCTCGATGACCTGTTTAAGAACTGCTCCTTAATTTCGAAAGCAAGAAAAAAACGGATAGGCTTCCTATACGTTTTTTATTCGATTCATTACATTCCCGACATTTTCCTGCATTCATCAGCGCACGCACGGCATTCATTGGCGCACTTTTTACAGTGATCGTCTTTGAACATATCGCATTCTTTTGCGCATGTATCGCATATTACGGCACACATTTTACAATGCTTTTTTGCGAACTGTCCGTTCATAGACATAAAGCTTGTTGACATTTCGCACATTTTTGCGCATTCCGTCAGAATCTTTACGCATCCTTTTCTTGCGTTCAGATCAGGTTCATTGATACATGCCTCAAAGCATTCATAGCACGCCTGCGCACATTTATTACATTCGTCAATACATTTCTGATATTTATCGGTAACCGTTGTTACTACGCCCATTTAATCACGCCTCCTTTAATAACAAAGCATCCGGAGACGATGGCTCCGGATGCTTTAAGCTATTTTATGAATACATGCCGTTTATCTGCATATAATCATAAATCATTTTACCGTGGCCCTGTTCTTCCTTCTGAATATGATTCAAGACATTGCGGATATTTTCGTCCTTGAACTCAAATATACATGTGTCATACAGCTGGGAAACATGTTTTTCACCCGCCAAAACATCAGAGCAAAGATAACAGTCGCTTTTCTTACCGGAATCCTCAGACATTCCATAGGTGGCTTTGAAAGACGGCTGGCTTGAAACACTGCCGCTGATCTGCGGAACGGTACCGCTTTCGATTTTAGTAATCGAATCAAGATGGGTTTGTTCGGTCTGAGCAATTTGACTGAACAGCTGCTTGAGCTGTGAATCGGAGGCTGCGGAAGAATGTTTTGTGTATTTATCGACACAAAGCTTTTCCTGCCCTTTTAAATCCTTCAGTAAATCGGTTTCTTTTTGTGTTAATTGCATTTTAAAGCTCCATACCCGGCTCGTTTTAATTTACTGTTTACAGCTGCGGCCGGTTTGCGCCGGGAATCCACCCGAATACGCAACGCGGTAACGGGTTTATTAATCACGGAAATTATAAAATCGCATTTTATAAAGAAAAGCTTGATATACAGCTTTTCTATGGATAAATAAGTCACTCCGCGAGCCATATAAAACAACGATTATATATTTGCCGTTTAATAAACATAATCACCGCCGGATTTATTATGTTCAGACTATCAAAAATTATCCTTTCTGATTAAATAAATTTTTGATATGAAGGCATAATATTATAAAAACGGCGGTGATAAAAAATGTATTCTGTATGGACGGATAAATCGGCTCTCCCGCATTTTAAAAGCCTGAATCAAGATAAAAAGACAGATGTCCTTATTATTGGCGGCGGAATGGCGGGGCTTCTCTGCGCTTATATGCTCAATCAGCGCGGGATTGATTATATCTTGGCGGAAGCAAAGTCGATTTGCGGTGGGATAACGAAAAACACGACCGCAAAAATTACCTCGCAGCACGGCTTTATTTATGATAAGCTGATAAATTGCTTCGGTATGGAGAAGGCCGGAATGTATCTTCGCGCAAATCAAAACGCACTTGAACAATACCGCCTTCTCTGCGGCGGGATTGACTGTGATTTTGAAAACAAGGACGCATATGTTTATTCGCTCAGAAATGCACCGGGCGGAAAGAATAAAGCAGAAAAGGAAGCCGCGGCGCTTCAGAAGCTGGGCTTTGAAGCGGAATTTGCAGATAAGCTTCCGCTTCCGTTCGATATCGCAGGAGCTGTCAGATTTAAAAACCAGGCGCAGTTCAATCCCTTAAAATTTGCGTCCGGTATATCAAAGGATTTGAATATTTTCGAAAACACCGAGGTTAAGGAGCTCTCAAAGCACACGGCTATAACGGATGGCGGAAAAATAACGGCCGAGAAAATAATAGTGGCCACGCATTTCCCGTTTATAAACAAACACGGCAGCTATTTTCTAAAAATGTATCAGCACCGGTCGTATGTGATCGCGCTTGAAAACGCGCAGAACGTCGACGGAATGTATGTTGACCAGGCGCAATGCGGTATGTCTTTCCGTAATTATGAAGATATGCTGCTTATCGGCGGCGGAGATCACAGGACGGGTAAAAATGGCGGCAATTGGAACGAGCTGCGCGGTTTCGCAAGCCGGCATTACCCCGAAGCCACGGAAAAATACTCATGGGCGACTCAGGACTGCATGACGCTTGACGGCGTTCCGTATATAGGGCAGTATTCAAAAAGCACGCCTGATTTCTTTGTGGCGACCGGTTTTAATAAATGGGGCATGACATCGTCAATGGCGGCTGCTGTGATCCTTGCGGATCTCGTTTCAGACAAGCCCAATGAATTTACGCCTGTATTCTCACCGTCAAGAAGCATGTTAAAGCCGCAGCTTTTTATAAATGCGTTTGAAGCCGTCATAAACCTTTTGTCCATTTCAAAAAAGCGCTGCCCCCATTTGGGATGCGCATTGAAATGGAATGAAGTGGAGCGTTCATGGGACTGTCCATGCCACGGCTCGCGCTTTGACCAAGACGGCGAACTGATAGATAATCCGGCCACCGGCGATCTTAAAGGCAAGGAATGAAAAGCTTTTCTATCTTAATAATACAACTATTATTTAATTGTTGTTTTAATAACGGTAATAATTTAAATTCCGAGCTAATAAGACAAGGAGCAGCCGTAGACCGCCCCTTGTTTTGAAATTCATCGTATTGAGTTTCTTATGAGGCTTCTTTTCAAAAAAGCCCGTATCCTTTTAAATCTTATACCGTGCCGGTTATGACCAGAACGCTAGCGCCGGGATTTATTATCCAGTTGCCTAAGACAGGATCCTGCGTATAAGTCGCTGCCGGCACCGTCACCTGACCGGCAACAGTCGCGAATTCACCTGTAGCCGTAATATACGAATAATTTGCCGGAGAAACCCATGGGGCTCCGTTGAAAGTCACTGTGATCGGATTTAAAATCGGATTAAATACGTCAGTGATAGTAACGAGGTCGCCCGCAACCGCTGCTGTATTGCCAGAGTTTTCGATAACAAAGGTATACGTCAGCTGTTGGTTTTCTGTAACGACCGCAGGACAGATAGCTTTGCTGATTGTCAAATTCGGTCTGTCTTCAGTATAGATAGTCTCCGTGGCAACGATATCGGTTGATAATCCGCCGCCGCTGATTATTGCATTATTTTCTATACTGTCGTTTAAACCGAGCGGTGCATATTGGTTTGCTTCAGCTTCGTAAATGATTATTGCGTTGCCTGCCGCGGGCACCGAGATTCCGCTGATAACAAGCGGAGGTCCCGCGACGGCAGCGGGTGTGGCTTGCAGTGTTCCGTTGACATAATACCTTACCGATCCGGTGACATATGTCAGCGGAACCAATTGGCCCAGTCCGAAAGGATAGCTTCCGAGATCATCGGTGATAGTCAATCCCGTGAACGAAGCAGGCCCTGCGTTGACAATGCTAATTACATAAGTTACGTCGTCTTTTGCTACGTAATCATTCATTACAGCAGTTTTTGTCGCAGAAAGGATTTCAATCAGCTCGCCTGTCGTTACGTTTGAATCTGTTACGGTTCCATTATATGAAAGAACAGCTCTGTTATAAAAAGTTGCCATTAAATATCTCCTTGTATAATAAATCTGGATTTCTTATTCTATTATATGAAGGAAATTATCATTATGACACTCGCGGTATTAATGTCAAAGTTCATTATTATTAACCGGACAATTAAATATCAATGCTTTAAGAAAGAAAAGGCTCTGGCATATTGTTTTTTCTTTTTTATTTGATCGCAGTTTTAATTATATACTCAATGACACGTTTGCTATCCAGGTAAGATTGATGCTTTACATCGTCAAATATTTTTACTTCAGATTTTTGAAATGAATTCCGTACTTTATATTGCAACCGGGCGCTCAATGTCCTGTCGGCGAGCGATCCGATAATAAAAGTAGGACATAAAATGTTTTTTGCATAATCGGCGGCGTTGATATTGTTTGTAATAAACGCTTTCGCCGGACCCCAGAATATCGGAATAATCTTGTTATATAAATCAGCCAGATCACGGTATGCAGCAAGCATAACAAGATTGTCGCATTCACGCTCGCTCGCAAGATATGCGGCGATTCCCGCTCCATAGCTGTGTCCCATAACGGTTATTTTTCTTCCTGCATATCGATTTTCAGCCCAATCGTATAAATCAACGGCGGTTTTCTGCAACGACTTCAGATTCATTCTGCCATGACTGCCCTGGCTTCCGTAATAATCAGCTGAGATGAACGGAATATCGAATTTTTTACCGAAGCACCCCGCCGAATTATAAGCTATGTAATTTGAACCGCCGAAATACAGAATAATACGATCAGAATCAGCATCAAGATTCGTTCCGTAACCAGACAGGTTATCACTAATCTGTATATGCTCAGGGACACAATTATTATCTGTCATTTTCTTCGCTTTGCTGTAAAACAAATAGCTTATCGACTGCATGACAATGTTTGATCCAAATTCTATAATAAACACCCACATAAATATTTTTAATATTATTCGGACTGCTTCCATTTTCAAGATACCTCTTCGCATACCGATTTCTTATTATCAATGTAATTATGTAATTATCCCAATCCAATATCCAATACAATCCAATATAATACAATCGGGCGGAGCAGAGCCCCGTCCCTTCGTTCGCTGTTATTATAACATTTAACCTTTATATAATCAATGCTTTGCATAGTAAAGCTACCTTTTTTCTTCTCTTCTCTTTTATCTTTTCACTGAAATAGTCGCCCGTCGACGGGTCGGAAAAAAATGAAAAGTGACAAGAGAAAAGTAACAAGTACAAAAAGAAAAAGCCGCTTACGCGACTTTTCTTTTGTGTCATTTGCGCGTTTTAGATACAGGTTTAATGGTGCTCAAAATGAAGCAAACGGCAAGTGAACGACATATTATGCCTATAATCTGTATCTACAACGTCTTGCAATTCTTTTCTGGGACGACTGTATTTACTGATTTTACGCTTTAATAGGCATTATATAATCAATGATGACCTTTTCACCTCGATTTAAAGGTTCGCTATAACGCTCATGGGTGTATACTTCGCACCAGTAAAAATTGTCATGGTCAATCTCTCTTCCGGTTTTTTCAATGGCTTCTGTGATTAAAAAATATGCCGAATCAAGAATATCAACTACGTTACTACCTTCAATTTGTACTTGCGCCGTCAATCCTTTGGGGATATGTTTTGCAAATAACCCGTCTGGTATTTTCGTGTCAGCCTTTACAAAATCTCCGATAATGACATGGAAGTTATACATATCCTTAAAACCATACATCAATCCTATACCATCATTTGCGTCAATGTCATTGCAACACTTGACATCCGCCAGTGTATCCAATTTTTCAATCACGCCGTTCATGAAAAATTCCTGCCACACCTTACCCCCATTCATAAATGAAGTTTCACGATGCAGCCCCACCATTAAACGTTCGTCCGCTTCTTTGTAAATAATTTTTTTCATTTCTGCCATGATACGTTTGCCCCCTATAAATCTCATGTCTGAGAAATTAATCGGGAGATAATCATTTAGTTTGGCAGCTTCCTGTTTGGCTTCTGACGGCGTAATGCCATGATGTTCTTTAAATGCTCGCGTAAATGCGGAATGTGATTGAAAGCCATGTTTTATAGCTACATCTAAAATGGAAATATCATTATCTTTCAAATCATGTCCAGCCAAAGTCAATCTACGTTTTCTTACATAATCGAAAATGCTTATACCCGATACAAAAATAAAAATACGTTGAAACAATGCTGCTGGACTCATAGTGATTTTTGATATTTCATTATAATCAATTTCGCGGCCGTCAACTATGATTTTTTCAAGGTAAAGAATTACGTCATCAAAAGCCTTACTACTTTTCATATGAATATCTCCTGTGACTAATATAATAAAAGATTTATAAGAATTTTGCTTTGCATTAAGCGTACATGTTTAGCACAAGTGCCGAACAAATAACATGAATTAAGTAATGCCCGCTGAACAAAAGAAAATATACAGCAAGGCAAGACAAATCGCAAGAATTATGGTATAATAAGTGCAAGGAAAATGGCCGAAACATGTTAAAAAGCTTGCACTTGGGGGCGACGAGATGTATAAATACAGCAACGG
>JAYFRN010000042.1 GCA_034925865.1 Oscillospiraceae bacterium
CGAAGGAAATATGTCCTGGGGTGTATCATTATTAAAGTCAGAGGACATTAAATATCCTCAAATAAAAGATATTTTTATATCTGTTAAATATGACCCAAGAAGCATTGAAGAAACTAATAATTTATCTGATCCCCTAAAACAGCAAAGTTATCTTATAACGGACGATCCCGAGCTTTTATCTCTCAAAGAAAATTATAAATATCCGTATGCATATTTGAAAACTAAAATAAACGATACAGACGTTTACATGTTCCATATTTCTCCAAGTGCATTTAAAAATTATGAAGTATTATCTCCTGATTTTAAAGTGATTGAGTTCGATACTTTTGTTCCTACTACAATAGCTATTAAAATGAACGATTTAGAAATTGATATATCAATAAAAATAAGAACCCAATATGATCATGAGCAATTCGGCATGGAATTATCGACAAAAGAAGATTACGAGGCGGCGATGAAGCTAATCACCGATGAAAATTATATCTCCACTGTGATCGACAACATAAGGGAATATCTCAAAAGCAGAGATAACTGACGTAGAAACAACCCGGGCGGCAGCTTGCCGGTAATTATCTTTCCCTCCAAAACCGCATCCCCGGAACAGGCCTAACCTATTCCGGGGATGTACGTTTTTTAAAAAGTCAAATAAGGAAGTTGTGTTCCTCGGATTTTATGATATATATCCCATCGAATCCGCATAATCGTATACGGCCTTTCTGTAATCCTCCGAAAGACGCTTGTCCTCAAGTATGGTATATACATCGTTTATGATCGCCTGATAATTCCGTACGCTTTCGCCGTTTTTCACGGTCGTATATAAACCTACGATTTTTTCGACCAGAGTCTGCGGTGTTGTTTCAGGTGTCCTCGGACCGGGGACCTCGGTTCCGGATGAAGCGTCGGCATTGTTGTCTTTGCTGAGGGTGCTAACGGCAGTCTCAGCGCTTTTGGCACTCAGCGCATCGGCAACCGCTTTATCGATTCGCTTCTGTATGACCTCCTCTGCCTTTCTGGCTTCGTTTTCTATATCGGCGGCTGTTTTTTGCTTTTCGAGTGACAAATATTCGGATTTGATCGAGTTTTCGTATTTCTGCTGTTTTTCTTTCTCCGCGGCGGCTTCCGCTTCGGCTTTTATTTGAGCATCCTGCTTCTGCTTTTGGAATTCAAGCTCGGCCGTGTTCATCGCTTTTTCCGCTTCGAGCTTTGCGTTTGAAATGCGTTCGTCCGATATTCTTGCGGCGTTGTCTTCGGCAAGCTGGGCACGCCATTTTTCTGTGCCATCAGCGAGTGCGGTGTTTTTATACGCGGTGTCGGACTTTAGCTCTGCGCGCCACTTTTCCGCGTTTTCATTGAGCTTTGCGATTTCAAGCATGTTCTCTCTGTCTGAATTAAGCTGATCTGTATACATTTTTATCATCTGCGTTCTGTAATCGGTCGCTTTTGATGCGGCCTCCGATTCGAGACCGAGCGCGGCGTTTTGCTTTTCACGCTTAAGCATATTTTTCTCGCCCGAATATTCCGAATCAAGCAAAGAAAGGCTGCTTTGCAGAGCCGTTCCCGCTGCGATATCGGCTTTCATAGATTCCCCGGATTTGGACAAACCCTTATCGACAAGAGATTCCTTTATATTCTTCTGCGTTACTTTTGATAAAGCGGACGCGGCGTTTTTCTTTTGATACAGTTCGGGATTTATCGCCGATATCCGGCTGTCGTATTCACTATGCGGAAATCAAATTTTTATACTTTTTTGCTATTTCATCAAGCCCGGAGGACATATCGTCCCATATTTTCCCGGCGTAGCCGTCGTTGTATGTCATTAATTCGCTCCTTACTGTACATATTCGATTATAATCAATCCGTCTCCGCCTTTTCCCGACTGCCTTCTGAACGTCAGTGTTGTCGAGCCGTCGAAATACCACCGCCCGCCCAGTCCGCCGCCTCCGAAACCCGGGGATACGGCGGACGCACCGATTATATCTGCGCCGCTGCCTGAAAAGCTTTCCGCGCCCATATAATATCTTATCCCTCCGGCATATGAATTGCCGTTGACTATATCGCCGGAATTGAAAAAATCCGCGCATATTCTGCCGGCTTTTACAAGCGTCAGAGATGGAGAATATATACCGGTGGCTACTGGGACGGACGCTGAGGAAAGTCTCGTGCCGCCGGGAGCGGAGATGATGTTTTCGCCGGAACCGAATACCGTTGCGCCGCCCGGTGAATTATGAAGTGTTGTGGAACAGTAAAGCGTATTATAATTGCTTACCGTTGTCGTACCATCGAGTGTAAAAAGGCTGTTTCCTGCTCCCGCTCCTCCCTCGCCGACCGAAAGTGTAATTATATCGCCTTTACATAGCTGCAATATCGCCTCGCAATACGATCCGGAGGGTCCTCCGACACATTCATATGTAGCGTAGTTTACAAAATATGAGGTATTAAGCGTTCCGCCTCCTCCCGCACCCTGAAGGCACACTTTGTAGTATCCCGTTTTAGGCACGGTGAAGCTCGCGCTGCCTGCTGTCTTAAATATTGTATACGCACCTGAAACGATTATTGCCGCGTTGATTTTGTCGGCGAGCGCTTGGGTGAGCTTTGATTCGCTCAACGAGCCGTCCGGAATCGCGCCGGCGACCATTGAAGTGACAGTTTCATCGATTTTGGTATCGAGCGATGAGCAAAGAGCTTTTAATTCACATAAAACCCCGTAAACATCTGTTGAAGCGAGCCCGGATATCTGAGCGCTTCCGATTCTTTCTGCTCCGCTTTTCCCGGAAACAACGCTTTCGAGCGAAGGTAGCAGCACCTCGTTTATATATGCTTTTATATCGCTCGGCGCTTTGTCAAAGAGCGCCTTAATCACGACAGGTGTATAGCCGTCCTCGAGCTTAGGTCTGTCAGGCAGAGCGGAGATATTGTCCGTCTTTCCCGCGAATCTGGTGAATGTATTCATTTTGTATTTCTCCTTTATGTATCCATATCGTTTATCCTGCCTCTTAGAAGAAGCTTCAGAAGATGAAATCCGCTTTCCTTTTCAAGAATGCGGAATATAACCCTGAAATGAGTAAACCTCTTTGCGGAAAGCCGTCTTGTCAAAAGCTTAGCGGTATACGCGCTTTCAAATGAAAAAGAATCGAACCGTATATCTGCGAAGGAAAACAGAACGCATGACAGCGTTATATTCAGTTTTCCGTCAATGGTATCAAGACCTTCCTTGTCGCTTGCCCATGACATTTCGCATTTTGTGTTTTCGTCCGGTTCTATCACAGCCGTCGCGCCGTATATATTCTTCACTTTGGACGAGCTTCCGAAATCGAAATATTTTGAATACCATTCGGCTTTGATTGAGTCTCCCGCGTCGGTATTGCCTCCGGTGGCACATATCCTGCCTGATGTGTCCGCAAAGTATAATTCGCCCGAATTTCCCTCGCACATTATGATCACTGGGACTGATGTATATTTATAAAATACATCGAGCGCATAATTATAAACGAATGAATGAGTACCGCAGACCGTGAAAAGCTCGCTCGCCGCTTTCCGGTTGAATATATATGGTGGGGAAGAGGCCTCTCGCAGTAAAAGCTCCGATATTCTGTGCGAAAAAAGCCTGGCGTTGCGTTCGTCCCGGATGTTTGTGGATATCCATTTGTAAAGCCCGTCATGTGAGAAGGTCACGGGGACATTATCCATAAGCTGAGCAGGGCCCTCGCAAAGATTGCCTCTTTCGCCCGACAGCGTGTTCACGGGGAAAGACGCGTACCTTATTCCATCCGCTCCGGCGACAGTTTCGATATATGAGTAGTATGCTTCGCCTGCGGTATAAATTATCAGCCTGTCGTATTGCCTGACAAGCGATGTAACCGGAGCGCCGGAACCGATCAGGTTGAAATTCTCCTCCGGAAAATATGAGAAGTCGGGCTTCCCGTTTGCAATCCCGCTGTAAAATATGACCGCCGGATAATCAGGGTTTCCCCAGAGAAAAGCGCGCGTATCGTTTGCGCCTCCGAAGCTTACGGCATACCTGCATTTTAAAATCTTACTTTTCTGATCCGATACGCGGGTATAGTCGATCTCCAGACAGTCCGGATAAATTTCAGCCGGCGCGTTTATAAAAGTCACTGTCCCATTAGCCGCGTTAACCGTATATTGCGACTCCTGCATTTGTATGCCATTGTATCTCACGCCGTCTACTGAGGTTATCTCTGATAAGGCAAGCTTGTAAATCTTGCTCGCTCCGTCTGGAGTAAAACATTGCGTAACGCTTCCGGTCAGCAGATTCGGAGATTCAAAAAGCGTGCCGCCTCCAGACGGCGGAGTTGAGACTGTGACCTTCGGACGATACCCGACGATATCCGATAATTCTGTGCCGTTAAAACGCTTTATTTCAGTTTCCCCGAGGATATAGACGCTTCCTCCGAATTCGAAGAAGCTCACCTTTCCGGCCCCTGATATGCTTCCGATCTCCGAAAGCGTGTCAAAACCGTCGTTTGATGACAATACGCCTGTTCCGGAGACGGCGAGAAAATATTCCCCGCCGTCAGCCGCATTTATGCCGCATGCTATTCCCCGAATACTCGCACCCGTTTCCTTTAGAACGCGAAAACCGTCCCGACGTTTCAGCTTGTATCCCGGAGTGATCCTGAAATTCGTCATATTCGGGCTTGATCCGTCCGGTATTTCCGTTTCGCCGTCGCCGGAACAGTAAAGCCCCGTAAATTTTTCCAATTGAAGTATTTTATCTGCTGCCAAGTTCAACACTGCCCTTCAATATACATTTTTAACGCTGCGATGCTTTGCAACTCTGAAAATACGTCTTATGTTTTCCGATTCGTCACGAAAAAGAGCATAAAACATGGCTCCGCGCTTCTCGTTTTCTTCGTTTATGAGCATATAACACAGCCCGAGCACCATCGCGCCCATGCAAAGCCTCGGATGAGTGTAAAGCTCGTCGTCGAGAGAATGTATAGTTTGGGGCACATGTACTGTATCGTTTATTCTGATGCCTTTCACATAACAATCCAGCTCGTCAAGCATTACGATAAGCGTGTTGATAAGCGCGGGCGCGGAGGAACGGAAAACTGCTGTATCGGGTTTTGCCTGACCGTATTCGTCGTTTTCGGATAACAACGCCAGGCTCCTTTCATACACCTCTATTGCTTTTATTCAAACCACCTCCGTTTGTTTTCGTGCTCATCTGTCAGGCTTCGCTCATGGAGATTGTGACAGATATGTCCGCGCCGTTTACCGCCGCGCTTCCCGTACCGCTTGTATATCCTTCGCGTGAGACGGAAACAGAGTATGCCGCATCCGGCACATAGCATATATACTTTCCCTCGACGTCAGTGATTCCGCTACGTGACTGATATGGCGACGAAACTGTGACTGTTGCTCCGGACAAGGCTCCGGATGAACCGGTAACGGTTATTTCAAGAGCATAAGCACGAGCAAAGCTTTGTTTTGCTCTTGCGACAATTCCCGAGGCTATATTTTCCGCGACATCGGCCGTGTCTGCGATCCCGTCCGTGTCAAAGCTGCCGACGATCTGCTTTGATACATGATCGACAATGACTCCGTTTGACGGACCTTGTATTTTATAATGAACCATATTATTTTGATCCTTTCCTTAATATAGGGCTATCGCTTTTGTCAGACCGTTGTTTCGGGAGCCGGAGTGAGATTCAGGAATACGATCTCCTTTGGGTATATAATCTTCGCTCCGTAGAGATGAAGCCCTTTGACGGCGTCGCCATGCCTCAATTCGGGCTCGTATGCTTTTACCGAGCTTAGCTTTTCGGCAAACGCGACCGCACGGCGCGTTCTTGCGACGCAGCGATAAACGCCTCCGGCATCGGCGGCTATATTGTTTGTAACATATATGTCAAATCCCATGAAGCTTCCGATATATCCTCTGCCGAGAGCGTCCGAGTTGTCTGTGCTGCGCAGTACCTTGGCGAGAACGAGCTTTTGTTCTACCGCTGGAGGCACCTCCAGAGATATGTTCGCGGAATTCGGGACATTATTCTCCATTAGCTTTTTTCTTGCGTCTGCGATTGTGGATATGATTGATATACTGGTCGCGGATGCGTTTGTGACGGTTCCCGCATTATTGTCAGTAAGGCTGTATATGAATTTATCGGCTACATCGGACAAGGCGTCGGAAGCCTCTTTCATCGCGAGCTGCATGAGAGTTTTTTTCGACTGTGCCAGGTCTATATCGTCGATGAAAAAATTGAATCCCTTTGCCTGGTCGATGATAAGTGTGCGTTCATTGTCTGAAAGCACCTCGGCGGCGGGCATGTCAGAATTTTTAGTATATGTAAAAACGCTCACGGGACCGATCCCGCATATCTTTACTCTGTCGCCCTCTCCCTTTATATCACCCTCGAATTCTCTTGAGGAGAGTTTTACGCCCACATAGCTTTTATTAAGCTCTCTATAAAGCGTCTCGCTCCATATTGTGGAAATGAAATTTGATATTGCCATATATTATCCAGTATGATTCATCCACAGCTGAATCAAACAATCCTTTCTGAAATTATGGTTGGTCCGCGCTGTGACGCAGAATGATTGTTTTGGACTATTCATTCTTGTTAATCGATTTTTATTCCTACTTTAAATGAAGTCCAAAAGGGCTCGCTTAAAATCGATCTTCTTATTTCCAGCTGTCCATGGATTTTAGTATCGTGTCGTAGTTCTTCCTTATTGCCGCCGGGCTCATCTGCTTCACTGTTTCAGGGCTGAAATAATTCTCTTCGCCTCCGTCGGATATAAATCTCGGAGGAGCATTTTTGTTATTTTTTTCGTTCAGCTCGCGGATTTTTTCCCTGCTTTTTATGTTTTCAATGAAATAAAGAGCGTATGAAGCGGCGAGGCTTTCTCCATTTTTAACTCTTTCCCAAACCTCATCCGGTATGTCCTCGTTCTTTAAAGAGGGAAATAGCTCCCTGAGCTTTACGATATCGCTCCTTATACGCTCCTCTGCACCTTTTTCGAAGACATATGCTTTTTCTGCGGACGTAGCTTCTGCGTTTTTCGAAGTCTTTTCCGCCTCGTCAACTTCTTTATTGTTGTTTTCCATTTGATAAAATCCTTTCTTCCTGTTTGATTTATTCACTTGCCGTCTCGCTTCCGGCATGTGCTTTAATTTCACTGATCAGTTCATCCTTTGCGGGAATAAAGCCATCCGGGAGCCTCTTTAAATATTGCTCGAAACTTATCTTTCCGCTTGCCAGCAAATTATCGAGAGTAGTCACCGCCGCCAACTCGCTCCAATAGCTGCTTGCTCCGACATCGACACGGCAGTCAAACAGCACCTCATTCAACCCCTGATGTGTCAGAACCTCTCCTTTTTGAACTCCGTTTTCGGTATACATGAACACACGCGATGAATCGTAGTAATTCAATACAAAATCAAGCCATATCATTCCCAGCCTTTCAACCGTTTCGTAAAGGCCCCGGCGCTGGTTTTCCAGAGGTATACCTGATGCCTGCTGAAGCGCAATTATTGCCGATGTGTTTTCCGGCCTCACATTGCCAAGCGCGGCATCTGTCGCGCCGAGTAGCTCTTTGGTCACGGACAGCGTCAGAGATATTACATCTAAAAAACCTGATTGAAGAGTCCCCGGCTCGATGCGGAGCGCGGCCGATTCCGTAGGGCCGTTGACGGCTATCGCTTCTCCTATTTCGTTTGTCCATTCGTCGATGATATTGCTGTTGTAGAGAATCTTTGAAAAGCTGACGTCGGTCATATGCTTCATCACCATCGCGAATGCTTTGTTTATATAGGTTTGGTTGTCGATTATATCGGTTGCGACGGCCTGGCCGTGATAACGGTTTTTGACTCTTTCCCAATTCATCAGCGTGACGGGATATAACCGGAGTCCCGTGTCTCTTTCATGGCAAATGACGGTTCGTCTCGTGCTCTTGCGGTAGCGTACAGTACCGCCTTTTTTATAGAGCTTAATGAGATACGTGCATTTTGTGCCGGAAAGCTCGTTTTTTCCGAAATCTCCCGATTCATCGGATGTGTCATCATCGGCGGTTATCAGATCGATGTCATCTCGCTTTGCTCCGTTTTCGGCGGCTTCCGCACGCAGCCTGTCCACTTGATCACGTCCGGACAGTATGATATAGGGTTGTTCCTCGATCTCGGAGCTGTTAACATCTCCGAAAAACACGTTTGTGCTGTCTATCAAACAGGTTGCGAAATCCCCGGAATATCCCTGGGCTGTCTTCTTTGATGCGTCCCAGTACGTATATAGGAAGAAATCTCCGCTTACAGCCGCTTCGAAAAGTCCCCTTGATAACAGCGATTCGATCTTGTCCTTGTCATACCTGTAATTCAAGGATGTGATCGTCGCACATTTTTCTTCAATTTCGCGCTTCTTGCCGTCTCCAAGCATGATATACATACCTTCGGCGCCATATCTGAACGCGAGCTTCTGCGACATAATTGTCGAAACGAAATAATTTATTACCCGTTTGAAAATATTGAACACCGGTGTCGGAAGACCGCCCGAATTTATTCCGTGCCATTGATCTCCGCGATAAAATCTCTCGTTTTTATTAACCGTGTCATAATAACCGATAATCCGGTTATATTCGCGTCCGCGTTCATATAAGGCAAAATCTTCAGTGCAACTATTTTTAATTCCGAAATGGTTTATTTTTTCCACCTCCAGTCATTATTCTACAGCCATTAAAGGTATCCTGTTGACTGCCGAAATGATATTACGAAATAAAGGTGACATTCAATGACAAATTACTAAATTTAGTAATAAGCCGAAGCATTATGAATTATAAAGCATTTGACAATTCAAATAAAAAGTGATAATATATGATATAAGATTTCAATAAATCGGAGGACAGGAATGCCGATATATGATTTAAAGTGCGGTAAATGCGGCAAAGAATTTGACAAACTTGCTTCTGTGTCTGAAATGACCGGGAAGCTGATTATATGCCCGGAATGCGGGTCAAACAATCTGACGGTATGTATAAAAAAGGCTCCGGGTATAATTATGAAGTCGTCTTCGTCTGTTTCCGAATGCCCCAACAGGCATATATGCAAAGACGGCTGTTGCCACGGCGGTCATTGAACCGGCCGGACTCTGTTTAAAAAGATATATCAGAGAGGAATACTGTCGATATGGATGAAAATTACTCCGCGAAGCTTGGCGAGGTTGCTGATGAATTCGCGTTAACGCCGGCATTTTTACCGAATAATTGGCGGGATATCGATATAGTGCGCAGCGATATCAACCGTCCCGGATTGCCGCTTTCCGGATTTTTTGAATATTTCGAGCCGCAGCGCATTCAGATAATCGGCAATGTCGAATACCGTTATCTCGAAACACTCGATCCTGAAATCAGGTATAAAAGTCTGGATACGTTTCTCGCCAGGCATCCCGTCTGCCTCATCTTTTCCAATGACCACCGTCCGTATGACGACGCCGTCGAGCTGGCAAAAAAATACGGAATACCTGTCTTCACCACTCCGGAGGCCACCACTCAGATAATGGCGGCGATAATTGCTTCACTGAATGTAAAGCTTGCTCCCCGCATCACGAGACACGGAGTTCTGGTTGAGGTTTACGGCGAAGGTCTTCTGATACTCGGAGACAGCGGTGTCGGAAAGAGCGAGACCGCCATAGAGCTTGTTAAGCGCGGACACCGGCTGATAGCCGATGACGCAGTTGAAATAAAAAAGGTTTCCGCGAAAACACTTGTCGGAAGCGCGCCGGAGCTTATACGCCACTATATTGAGCTGAGAGGCATCGGCATAGTAGATGTCCGCCGTATTTTCGGCATGGGCGCGATTAAGCTCACAGAAAAAATCGACCTTGTAATTAATCTTGAGCTTTGGCAGCAGGGTAAATTCTACGACCGCTTCGGAATGGATACGGAATACATTGAAATTATGGGTATTAATGTCCCGGCTATTACAATCCCAGTAAAGCCCGGACGCAACCTCGCCATAATTCTTGAAATCGCGGCAATGAACAATCGCCAGAAAAAGATGGGCTATAACACCGCTATAGAATTCAATAAAAAGCTCATGGGTCAGGCAAATGTCGATAATGAAAGATGACGTTTGTTAAAACGGCATTTAAATAAGCCTTATTTTACATGAGAGAAAAGCCCATATACCAGAGCCTTTTCTCTCTTTAAGCGGTAATTATTTAAATACCGAGTTAATAATTGAGCAATAATATAAATTGATTTGATGACAGAGGTATTTTTCATGAGATACAGCATAGGTGTCGATTTGGGAGGCACGAAAATTGCCACCGGGCTCGTAAACGGTGAAGGCAAAATAATCAAAAAGCTCACTCTTCCCACAAAAGCTCACCGTTCGCCCGAGGAAATCGCAGACGACATCGCTCTCCTTATAAAACAGCTTATCGATTCGTCAAGCCTAGTTCCCGACGATATTGAATTCTGCGGCATCGCCACCCCGGGTATCGCAAATTCAGATACCGGACGCGTTGATTTCTGCAGCAGTTTACCTTTCCTTCATTTCCCGCTGCTTGATATCCTGAGATCAAAGGTTCCAGTTAAAAAATACGGCATAGAAAACGACGCAAACGCCGCTGCGAAAGGCGAGCATATCTTCGGAGCCGCAAAGGGAGCGAAGGATTCCGTTATGATCACTCTCGGCACCGGTGTCGGAGGCGGCATAATTATCGATAATAAAATAGTTACCGGCTGCAATTTCGCCGCCGGCGAGCTTGGACATATTGTTATACAGCATAACGGACGTCAATGCGGCTGCGGCAGACGCGGCTGCTGGGAAACATACAGCTCCGCTACAGGGCTTATAAATACAACAAAAGAAAAAATGCAAAAATACCCCGATTCCCTTATGTGGAAGCTTGTCGGAGGGGATATCGAAGCAACAAACGGCAGAACATCCTTTGACGCCATGAGAAAGGGTGACAAGGCGGCTTCGGAAGTCGTCGATATGTTTATCGACTATCTGGCCTGCGGTATTACAAACATAATAAACATTTTCCAGCCTGAGGTGCTCAGCATCGGAGGCGGTCTTTCAAATGAAGGAGATTATATTCTCAATCCGCTTTTAATCCCGGTATCAGCTCATCAGTATTCACGCGGAAGTGAAAAGCGCACCGACATACGCATCGCAAAGCTTGGCAATGAAGCAGGTATAATCGGCGCCGCGTTTCTCGATAAATAATATGGGGATAGAATTAATTGAATAAACTTACCGAAATGCTCAAAGACGCGCTTCGTGAAGAAACAGGCGGAGCCATCGACGGGATTTCCGTCGTTTCGGATGTTAAAATGAGCGCTTTGTCCTCCTTTAAAACAGGCGGGCCGTGCGCGGTACTCATGACACCTAATTCCCCGGATATGCTTTCGGCATCCTTCCGCGCCGTAAAAAGGTGCGGTATCCGTTTTTGCGTTCTCGGAAACGGCACCAATGTGCTGTGCTCGGATAAAGGCTTTGACGGAGCGGTAATTTTATTGACAGCGTTGAAAAATTTTGGATTTGTGGAGAATGTCATGACCGCCGAGTGCGGCATGCCGATCACCTCCGCCGCGCTGGCGGCTTCTCGCCGCGCCCTGTCCGGGCTTGAATTTGCGTACGGCATTCCGGGCACTGTCGGCGGAGCCGTATATATGAATGCCGGAGCTTACGGCGGCGAAACCTCCGCCGTTTGTGAAAAGAGCGATTATCTTGATTTATCAGACTTTTCAGTTAAAACGCTTTCCGGCCCTGAACAGCATTTCGGATATCGTCACAGCGCATACCAGTGTGGCGATAAAATTATAATCCGCGCTTATTTCCGGCTTGTTCCCGGAGACGGCGAGTTAATTACTGCGCAAATGAACGAGTTTATGCGCCGCCGTATAGAAAAACAGCCCCTTGAATATCCGAGCGCCGGAAGCGTGTTCAAGCGAAGCAGTGCCGGATATACAGGAGAAATGATAGAAAAATGCGGTCTCAAGGGAAGACGTATCGGCGGCGCACAGATCAGTGAAAAGCACGCCGGGTTTATAATAAACCGCGGAGGAGCCTCTTCCGCTGATATTCTTGCGTTAATTTCGCTGGTCAGAGAATCAGTTCGCGAAAAATTCGGGGTTGAGCTTGAGTGTGAAATAAGAAAAATCGGAGATTTTGATTAATAGTTTATACCGGCGCCGCTTAAGTCTCCTGTCCGGGCAGTATCCTGGGATGGTGTATTGTTGGGAAAAATATATTGCATGGCAATATTGCAGTAAAATATATACTTGAAAAACAGCGCCAAGCGATTGAATTATTAAAGCAATACAATAATATTTTTGTTAAAATCAATACGGTATATATTCCCAATATAAACTCAGATGAAATTGAAGAAATTGTTGAATTTGCAAATAAAAACAATGCATATATTTATAATTTGATGCCTATAATTGGAACCAACGCTGAAGAAAACGCTCAAACCAAATTAAAAGTTAGTTTGATTAGATATCAATTCAGTCCCCTTACAAATGTTATGATGCATTGTAAACAATGTCGTTCCGATGATATAAAATCTATCATTTAAGAAAGAGGATAAAAAATGAAAAGAATCAAAATCGGTTTTTTAGGATTAGGTGTTGTAGGCGCTGAATTGGTAAATATAATTCAAGAATCTCATAACAAAATACTGGAGTTATTCCAAATTGATTTAGTTATAGGAAAGGTTTTTGTTCGCGACCTAAACAAGAAGAGAGGTACTAATATTGATTTATTAGAATTAACAACTGACCCCAATGATATATTGCTTGATGATGATACAAATATTATTTGTGAATGTGTGGGGGGAGCCGGAACCGATTTAACCTTAAAATATGTGAAAACCGCATTTGAACAGAGTAAAAGTGTTGTAATGTCAAGCAAAAAGGCCCTTGCTTTTTATGCCGAAGAAATATTAAACTGCGCTAACACGAATAATGTCTCTTTAAAGTACGATGCAACCGTAGGCGGCGGTATTCCAATTGCAAAAATTATGGAGAATTGTTTCTATGGCGAAAATATAATTGAAGTAACAGGAGTTGTTAATGCCACATCCAATTTCATTTATACAAAAATGTTAAATGAAAATGAAACATTTGAAAAAGCATTGAAAGAAGCTCAAATAAATGGCTATGCGGAGAATGATCCGAGCGAAGACATTTTAGGATATGATGCTTTGTTTAAATCGGTAATCCTCTCCACATTTAGCATGAATAAATATTTTAATCCTCAAAACATTGAGCCTGTGCCATTTTCAAATATTGAATTAGCTGATATGCATTATGCGAATGACCTTGGTTATACAATTAAGCCGATAATTCACATAGAGCGTGATAATGATACATTGCTATATATAATAGGACCTTGCCTTATTAAAAAAAGCGATATTATTGCAAACACATTTTTAAATAACAATATTATAAAAATAAAAGGTACTGCTAGCGGAACGTTGGGATTCTATGGTCAAGGAGCAGGAAATCGTCCTACCGCCGCGGCTATGTTTGATGATATTGTTCGTATTCTCAAGGATGAATCTAAAACAAAACAAACTACTCGCACAAATTCGGCGTGGAAACAGATTCAAAGCAAAAAGTCTAATCAATACTTGCGTATACGCACGGTAGACGAAATAGGTATCTTAAGTAAAATAACCGGAGTTTTAGCAAATCGCAATATTAATATTGATAAAATTTTACAGCGTGATAAAACACAAGAGTATTATGATGTAATTGTTTTTACATCTCATACAAAAGGCAATTATATTAATAATTTAAAAGATGAATTTAAAAAAATCAATGCGGAATTGATTTCTGTAATTCCAGTTATAGGAGAGTGATCTTATGGATAAAAACATGTACTCATCACCGGAGCTGCAAACGGAATTGGGTTCGAGTTGTTTTCTCATTTATCCAGCATGAACTATAAAATATTTGCAATTGATAAATTTACGAAGAAATTATATACGGATATATTAAAATGTCATCACCGGATTTGCTTCCGTTTTCATCCGAACTGAAAAAATATATATGCTCGCTTGTGTGCGATTCTCTTGGAATATCTGGGCACCGAGCCAGGAAAAAGTTGCCGGAATGCTGCTCACACATGTTTCTTTATGCGGCTCTGCTTTTTGCCGGTGAAATAGCAACAGACGAAAACGAACCGGAAGTCCGCTCTTTTTATGTGCGTTCTGAGAATCCCGCCTTTCTTGAGGCGGTTGCTTTCCTTTTTATTGAGCTTTACGGCGCGGATGCACAAGTGATCCCGACGGGCAGAATCGGTTCTGCTTCCATGAAGTTCGTTTGCCTTGGATCATTACAGGGTGGATTTGAGGAAATTGAAAAAATACTCTCTGATTTCGGATATGATGCGCAAAAAGATAATTTCGGCGAGCTTTCGCTTCCGGCTCCGCATTGCCCCACCTGTGCCGAATGGTTTTTGCGCGGAGTGTTTTTAGCATGCGGAACAGTTCTTGATCCGAAAAAGGGATATCACCTTGAAATGGCAACGCCTTATAAAAAACGAGCTGAAAACCTCGCTCTGTTTCTTGAGTCCCTGTCTGTTTGGGCAAAACGCGGACAACGCAAGGAGCTTTATACCGTTTATATCAAGGACAGTGAAAAAATTGAGGATTTTCTCACTCTTATCGGTGCGCCGTCGTTCGCTATGGAGTTCATGCAGGAAAAAATCGAACGAGAAATAAGAAATAACATAAATCGCATAAATAATTACGACAATGCCAATCTTATTAAAACTGTGGATTATTCTTCCCGCGTAATGCAAGCGATACGAATTCTGCGTGAATCCGGGCGATTTTACACGCTGCCCGACGCGCTGATAAATGCCGCGCTCCTTCGTGAGCAAAATCCGGAATCGACGCTTCGCGAGCTTTGCGATCTTTCAAATCCGCCGATTACAAAATCCGGTCTCAACCATCGTTTTCAAAAGCTCATATTGCTTGCGTTCGGTGATAATGCGTCAAAGGAAAAATAATTAACACGGTTTCGAATTCTTTTGATTTTAGAGAAAAAGCTGTATTATTAAAACGTCATTTAAATAAGTCGTGTTTTATAAGAGAGAAAAGTCCATATACCAGAGTCTTTTCTCTCTTTAAGCGGTAATTATTTAAATGCCGAGTTAATAATGTATATCTGCCCGTTACTCCGCCATAATAATATTTATAATAAGTATTATTATGAGGTGTTTATGAGCATAAGGGCGATTATTGCTGCCGGTGGCAAGGGCAGCCGGTTATATCCTGTCACAGGACTTATTCCCAAGCCTATGGCCCCGGTATTAAGCCGGCCTACCATTGAATATATTTTTTCTCTTCTCGCGCATAACGGAATTTCCCATTCCGGAGTAACCACCGGTTATTTAGCCGAAGTCATTGAATCGCGATATCCAGATGCCTACCGTGGTATGAAGCTGACTTATTTCCGCGAGAGTTCTCCGCTTGGAACGGCCGGAGGTCTTGTGGATGCGCGCTCCTTCCTTGACGAGGGTGACGAAAGCTTTGTTTTCATATGCGGAGACGCGATATGTGATTACGATATCTCAGAAGCCGTCAGATTTCATCGCGATAATGGCAGCGATTGTACGATTCTGCTCGCAAAATCAAGCTCTCCGACCGAATATGGAGTTGTCATGTGCGGCACCGACGGAAGGATAAAGCGCTTTGCGGAAAAGCCGGATTGGAGCGGTGTATTTTCAAACCGTATCAATACAGGTATATATATATTAAATCGTTCGGTAATCGATTATATCCCCGTCGGCAAAGCTTTTGACTTCTCTAAAAATTTATTTCCATTGCTTTTAAAAGAAAACAAGCGCCTTTTCGGTCTTCCCGTATCTGGATACTGGTGCGATATGGGATCTCTTTCAGATTACTATAAATGCAATTTTGACGCTCACGCCGGTAAATTTAAAAGCTATGTTGATATACGTCCCAGCGAATATTCCTTTACAAAAGACAATTCGATTATTTGCTCCGGAGCGCGCATAGGCGATGGAGCGAGGGTTTCCTCTTCGATTGTCGGCTCGAATGCGCATATCGGTAAAAACTCACTGGTGCGTGGCTCTATCATATGCCCGGACGCGACTGTCGAAAACGAATGTGTCATTCCCGACGGCTGTGTTATCGGCGGCGGCGCCAGCGTTCACGCCGGCACGATTTTGCCTCGTTGCCGTCTGATACCGGCTGTATCGGCGACAATGCGCAACGGATCAAACAAATCGGAGAAAACAGAATCGGGCATCACCTCCTCTTTGTCTCCGTTTGCCGAACGCGCTTCGGCAAGATATGAAGCCATGCGTGAGAACGGAATTCAAATTTCACCGTCCGGGACGAGTCCGATGCCCCTTATTGCCGCCGGATCGGCTCTTTCAAAGCTTGACAAAATATCATCGGTGACCGTTACTTATTCCGAAGGTATGTTTGCCTCTGCTTATGCGCTTGAATGCGGGGCTTTATGGGCCGGTCTCGATGTGATCGACCTCGGGATCGCTAACTTTGCTCTTTCCTCATTTGCCGCCGAACAATTTTCGCTTCCATGCGCACACGTTTTTCAAGACGGCAGCTCTGTGATGATGGTTGTTTTTGATTCAGACGGCTTGTATATTTCATCTGCGGCCGAACGTAAGATATGCTCTGCCGCTTATGAGCCTGAGCTTTCAGCTCTTTCTGCCTTTTCGTCAGCTCATTTCCAAACGCTCGTGACACTGCAGGACAGTTATCTGCTATATCTCCAGAGGGATTTATCCGATTCGTCACTTATCGGACGCGAAATATATCTTCGCCGCTCAATGTGCGCAGAGCTCTTGAAAAAAGCGCTTAATCCGCTCGGTGCCCGCTGCGAGTTCGGAGATGGTACGGAGAATATATTCATTGACATCTCAGATGACGGTACAAAATGCCGTATGATGTCATACGGAGAAGAGATATGTGATTTCGATGCGCTGCGTGCGGTATTGATCCGCAGCATGCCGAAATTTGAAGAGTGTAATTATGACGGCTCATGCATTTGTCTGCCAAGTGGCGCACCTATAATATTCGACTATATAGCCGCCGAAAACGGCTTTACTGTAAAAAGGTTTCCTTCACACCCATCGGAAAAGCTCCATGAAAAAGATTCTCTGCGCCCCTGGCTGCGCGACGGAGCTTTCTGTGCCGCAAGGCTTATAAAATTATTAAAGCTTTTGGATTTCGATCTGGAAGCTTTTAGAGCCATGCTTGATTCGCTCCCTAGGTTTTCCAGAGCCGAAGCTGAGCTGCCTGAGCCAAAAAACAAGGCGGAGCTCTTGTTCCGTCTATCCGAAAAATACTGCCGTGACGGTTTTCTCGAAGAGGGTATTGAAATACCGCTTCCGGGTGGAATTGTCAGGGTGACCGCAAACCGCGCCCGGGGCATTAAAATACTTTCAGAGGCGGTTTCTTCTGAAATTGCCGGAGAGCTTTGCTCATTTGTTCGCGGTGAAATTATGGAAATCAACAGAAACGATAATAAAAAACCATGATATAAGAAAGGAAAAATATGGCAACTAAAACAAAAAAACAATCAAAATCCGGCACAAAAGCGGGTGGAATCGCAACGGATTTTCAGGAAATGCAGCCTGATGAAAGGCTTAAGATTATCCCGCTCGGAGGCTTTGGAGAAATAGGGAAGAATCTCACGGTCATTCAATTCAGAGACGACATAATAGTCATTGACTGCGGGCTTGGTTTCCCGGATGAAAATATGCCCGGAGTTGATCTTGTGATCCCGGACATTACTTATCTTGAACAAAACGCCGACAAGGTGCTCGGAATATTTCTGACCCACGGTCATGAGGATCATATAGGCGCGCTTCCGTATGTGCTCAAAACATTAAATGTTCCTGTTTATGGCACCTGCCTTACGCTGGGGATATTGAAAAATAAGCTTATAGAGCATAAGCTTGACAAAACTGCCAAGCTTATAAACACGAAGGCCGGCGATGTGATAAACGTCGGATGCTTTTCGGTGGAATTTATACATGTAAACCACTCTATCGCTGACAGTGTCGCGTTTGCGATCAATACTCCTGCGGGAATGCTTGTCCACACCGGCGATTTTAAAATTGATGTGACGCCGATTGAGGGCGAAATAATAAATCTGACTCGCTTCGGCGAGCTCGGCAACGCGGGAGTGCTTGCGTTGATGTGCGAGTCGACAAACGCGGAGCGTCCGGGCTTTACACCGAGCGAAAAAACTGTCGGGCATTCGCTCGACGGAATATTCCGCGATTGCCGTGATAAGCGGATAGTAATAGCGACCTTTTCTTCGAATGTTCACCGTGTTCAGCAAATAATTGATTATTCCGCCAAATATGGCCGTAAGGTCGCAATTTCTGGCCGGAGTATGATAAACATAGTCACTGCTGCGACGGAATTAGGCTATATGCACATTCCCGATGGCATGCTTGTCGAGCTTACGCAGTTAAAAAGGTATAAACCCAGCGAGATCACTTTGATAACCACTGGCAGTCAGGGAGAACCGATGAGCGCGCTTTACCGTATGGCTTATTCTGCTCATGATAAAGTAGAGCTTGGCGCCGATGATGTCGTCGTCATATCGGCTCATGCGATTCCTGGAAATGAAAAAACAGTAAATAAAATAATCAATGAGCTGCTTAAAAAGGACGTTTCGGTTTTATACGATAAGGTTGCGGAGGTTCATGTGTCCGGGCATGCATGCCAGGAAGAAATAAAGCTGATTACGGCGCTTGTAAAGCCGAAATATTTCCTTCCGGTTCACGGCGAATACAAGCATCTTGTTAAGTGCGCGGAAATAGCCGAATATCTTGGGATACCGCGTAATCATATATTCATATCAGATATCGGACGTGTTTTTGAGTTTGGAAAAAACGGTTCGTATGCGGGCTTTAACGGCACTGTGCCTTCCGGGAAGGTACTTGTCGACGGACTCGGGGTCGGTGATGTCGGAACGGTTGTCCTGCGCGACAGAAAGCATCTGTCTATGGACGGTCTGATAGTCATCGTTGCGGCCATAGACGTCGATGCCGGACTCATGCTTTCGGAGCCGGATGTCGTCACGAGAGGCTTTGTTTATGTAAAGGAATCAGAAGCGTTTCTTGACCAGATACGTTCACAGGCTCATGATATAATTGAGGGATGTCTTAATAGCGGCATGCGTGACATCAGTACAATTAAGTCACGTGTAAAAGATGATTTGACGAAATTTATATATAATAAGACAAAGCGCAATCCGATGATACTTACAATGGTAATGGATATGTGATTTAACCCTATTTATCGTGAATTACGATAAACCAAAAAAAAGAAAGACGGCTGCGGAATGTTATCCAAAGCCGTCTTTGATTATTATGAACTCGGTATTTAAATAATGTCTACTGAACAAATACGAATTTCAAATTTCGCTGCGGTAGATGATGTGTTATTAGCAAACAATATAGGAACACAAAAAAGGCGCAAAGAACCTTTTTCAGGTTCAGGACAATAACAGACATAGCGATAC